>JAYTFI010000717.1:0-2731 GCA_043734485.1 Acidimicrobiales bacterium
AGTTCGTCTCGTAGGTATTCGCCCGCCGGGAACACCTCGGCGGCGGCTTCAAGCATCGTGTCCATGTGGTCCTCCTCTCAGTGGTAGTCGACGATTTCGATGATGATCAGCAGGCGGCCGTCATCGTCTGTTGCGACCCGCAGGATGAGGCGCCACTGTTGGTTGAGTCGGACCGAGTGTTGACCTTCCCGGTCGCCACGCAACTTCTCGTAGCGCAATGCCTTGTATGCACGAAGATCCAACTCCGAGTTGGCCGAAGCCAGAAATCCGACCTTCTTGCGGTAGGCGCGGATCAGGTCCGGTCCGAACTGCGGGAGTACGAACTCGGGGTCGACGTAGAGTCTCCTGAGTTCCTCGTCCGCAAATTCGATCCTCACGATTCATGCCTTCATCCTTTGGGTGAAGCACACCTTACCGACTTCCAGCGACCCTTGCAGCCACGTTCCGCCCGAACCCCGGATGCCTGTGGCTGCGCCAGCCGCGAGGCTCGGACCCGGGTTCGGTCACGAGGACCGAAGTTGCTGCCGGATGATGGCGACTGATCGCGGCAGGCCAACTGTCCGTAGCCGGGTGAGGAGGGCCTCGACTGACATCGCCGGGTTCTTCAACGCGGCGGCTTGGTGGTCGATCACAGTGATGATGCGACCAGGGGCAAGGTCGATGAGGTAAAGCACGAACTCATCGGGCGTCTGGGCTTCGATGCCGAACGGGGCCAGCCGGTCGGCCGGGAAGTCCTTGATGTTGTTTGTCACGATCACTTGCGCGCCAGCGCAGATCGCAGCGGCGAGCACGTGTCGGTCGTCGGGGTCCGGTAGCGAGAGCCCGGCAATGAGGGGCTCGTAACCCCGCACTACGACATCGTCGATGGCGCCGTTCATCAGCTCCCGGGTCCGAACCAACCTCCCCTCTAGTTCTGGCTGGTTCCGGACGATCGCACCGAATGCTTCGTCGAGGATCTGTTCGGTCCATCGGGCGCGAAACAGTCCGGTTTGCCCGAGACGTACGACCAGGTCTCGGAGCGAACCCGGATAGAGCACGTTCGCGTCGAACAGCGCGACGAAAGCCACAAGCGTTCGATCAGTACTCGAGGCCCAAGGCTTGGGCCTCGCGAGTCAGCTCGTCCGCGATCTCGCGGCGTAGCGCCTCGTTCTTCGATCGATAGGTGAGGACGTCAGTGAGGAGGAGCTTCCGCCGGTTCCCGACGCGTCGGTAGGGGATCGCCCGTTCGTCGAGAAGCTTGAGCAGGAAGGGTCGGCTGACGTTCAGCAGGTCGGCTGCCTGCTGGGTGGTGAGCTCAGCCGACACCGGTGCCACCGTGACAGCGTTGCCGTTCGCAAGCTCGGTGAGCACGTCCACGAAGAACCCGAACGCGACTGACGGGACCACGATCGTGGTCGTTCCATCCGGTGTGTCCGAGACCAACTGGACCCTCGTCGTCGGCGTGGGGTGCGACCGGAGGAAGGCCGCCAGCTGGACCACGGCATCGGCAGCCTGAGTCGCCTCAAGCTGGTCGGGGAGTTCGATCTCTCGGAGCGCGGTGCGTGTCATGTCTTCATTGTGCCCGACTTCGCAAAGATTCGCAATATTCGATTCAAACGACTCAACTGACACAGGCGCAGTAATCGTGCTAAGCTCGCACTGTGGGTTGCGCGGAAAAGCCAAGAAGGCGTAGGGGCGGTAGAGCCGTCGGCCAGTTCGCCGGTGTACCTGGCCCATCGCAAGGACGGCTGCGCGTCCGAGAAACGCCGACGGGTGACCTACTTGCCGAGCGGGACCGTCGAGGCTGTTTCGCGCGTGCTCACACAGTCAAGCCGCCAACAGCCCCAGGCAGGGACCGATGACACCCCCGTCCAAGCTGATCGAAGCGACCGGCACACTGGCTGATGCCGCATTCTCGGAACTCCAGACCAGCAAGGGCGAGTTTGGACCGAACTGTGCCGAGTTGGTCCGGTCGTTGGTCGACAAAGCCCGTCGAGTCCGTGACATTCCACCCCCGCCGGGGCATGACGGATGGGACCCGCAGGCGTGCGCGGATGTTGCGGCTTCGTTCCTGTTTGGAGTTGACGGCGACGATGACGTCGAACGCGCGCGGGCCCGTCGGGTCAGGATCTACGCCACCTGCAGCTCTCCGGGACAGCTGCGCAAGTACCTGTTCCGCTCGATTGAGAACTACAACGCCGACGTAGCGCGTCGGACCGATTTCGGCGCCCGTCAACGCGCCGTCCGTCGCGTCGTCACGGGCGACCCGCGTTTCGTTGTGCTCAAGGAAGCCCGCCCGTACCACTACGCGATCCCTGAGCATGTCAGGAACATGCCCTTCAGCGGCTCGACTCGTGACCTCGTCCACGCCGTGGCCGATGTCGTGATCGAACCCTTGAACTGGGACAGCGACAAACGCCGCTCACCAATCGCCACTGCAACGTCGATCGCGACGATCGTCTTCGAGATCCTGAACCATGCCGGTCGCCCGGTGCTCGAAACCACCGTCGTTGACGTCGTGCTCACCCACTGCGGCGTGGTCGCCTTCGTCGAGGTACCCCTCGACCAAGCACGGAAATGGTCAAGTCCGGACGACTTCGACGAAGCCGAAACCGGGATCCGCAACGACACCCCCGACCGCCAATGGGATCCCCCCGCGCAGGCCAGCAGGCCGGCGTTCGAGCCTGAAACTGTCGAAAGCCGAGCGGATCGGCTCTGGGCTGCATACACGCCGCGTCAGCGACTCCTCCTG
>JAYTFI010000718.1:0-5148 GCA_043734485.1 Acidimicrobiales bacterium
TCGCTTTGCCACCCGCCACGTCGCCGCCTCTCCGGGGATTCGAGGCGCCCTTCCGTCGCTTCGCTCCTCCCTGGCCCACTCACCCTCGGCGCGGACTGAATGGTGGCGGGGCCCGGCGCCATCAGCTCAGGCGGTCGCCATCCGGGTGAACACTGGCTCCGGGGAAAGATGGCGGATCATCGGCATCACCTGGTCCGCGAAGAGCTGCTGGTTGCGGCGAGCCTCGTCGGCCGGCATGCCGGCATAGCGGCCGACGGAGATGAACGTCTCCGCACCGGTCATCTGCTGGATGCGGGTGATCTTGTCGACGCATTGCGCCGGGGTCCCGTACACCTGCAGCTCGGCGAAGAAGTCGAGATGCCCGGCTGGGCCGTGCTTCTCCAGTGAGCGGGCGATGCCGGCGTAGTGCTCGTAGCCCTTGGTGTTGGCGAGGTGGCCGGCGGTGAACTCGTAGTGGCTGAGTACCGTCTCGTAGTAGCCCTGCAGGTACTTGCGCCCGAGCTCCCTGGCGCGGTCCTCGTCCTCGTCGACAAACGTCCAGCAGGCCACGATGGGCGGCGGGGCCTCGGTCCCGTTGACTTCGAGAAACAGCTTCCGGTAGCCGTCGAGCTCCTCTACGACCGTCTCCCAGGGCTTCTGCGGCACGATCATGATGCCGATTCCGAGCTTCGCCATGATCGGCCAGCTCTCGGGTGACACCGACGACGCGTAGATGCGTCCGGCGAAACTGCGAGACGGCGCGGGGCGCAGGTGCCGCAGGGGCTGCTTCACGAACTCGCCGTCGTACTCGGCCGTGCCCGTCTCGAGCGCGCCGATGAGGAACTCGGCCGACTCGGTGAAGCGGCCGCGCGACTCCTCCATCGGCACGCGGAATCCCCCGAACTCGACCCGTCCGAGCCCCCGTCCGAGGCCGAGGATCAGACGTCCACCGGACATCGTGTCGAGCATCACGGCCTGCTCGGCGACGCGGATCGGGTCGTGCCACGGCAGCACGACGACCATCGAGCCGAGCTGTACCCGGGTGGTGCGCCCGGCCAGGTAGGAGAGCATCGTCAGTGGGTCGGGGCACATCGTGTAGCTGGTGAAATGGTGCTCGACCGACCAGACCGAGTCGTAGCCGAGCGTTTCCGCCTGGACGGCAAGGGCGATGTCGTCCTCGTAGACGGTTCCGTCCTGGCCCGGGTCGTCCGAGCCCTGGAAGATGACCGAGTAGCCGACGTGCATGTGCGTGCCTCCGGGTTTGCCACGGGCACCGGATCCGGGTGCCGGACTGAGTATCGCCGCCCGGTCGTTCGCGAAGAAATTCGTGAGCGCCGCTGGACTCACACATCACGGCTGTCATACCCGACCGGTACGGTCGGCACCATGTCGAACGTTGTCCGCGATCCCGACGCCGCGCCGGCCGTGCGTGCGCCATCGGGCGCGCTTGCGTTGCGGGTCGTGCGGGTGCTGCCCGATGAGCCGGGGCTGAACAAGACGTTCGACTACGTCCTCGCGCCGACTCTCGACGGTGCCGAGCTCATCGACGTCGGCACCGTGGTGCGCTTCCCCCTCAATGGGCGGCGCATGGGCGGATGGATAGTGGCTGTCGACGTCGAACCCGCAACCGCAGGCGAAAAGCTGCGTGCACTTACGAAAGTTTCGGGGCTCGGGCCGCCGTCCGGGCTGTTCGATCTGGCCGTGTGGGCGTCGTGGCGGTGGTGGGGTCGCCCGGCCTCGTTCCTGCGCACCGCGTCACCCGAGCGGGCCGTACGCGGGTTGCCGTTTTCGGCCGCCTTTGATCCGGCGCTACTGCCGGTCCCGGCCACAGTCGACGACACTGCAGCCCTTGTCACGGAGGCACTGGCTGGTGGCGGGGTCAGCATCGTGCGCGTACCACCCGCCGTCGACACGTTCGCGGTCGTAGTCGAGGCGGCGCGTCACGGAGGGACACGCGGCGCGCTGGTCATCGCGCCTTCACGGGCGGTGGCGGTGCAGCTTGCGCGGCGGCTCCGGCGTACCGGCGTTCCGGTTGCGCTCCTTCCCGACGAATGGGCGCGGGCCAGGGCCGGCGGCTGTGTCGTCGTAGGGGCTCGCGCCGCGGCATGGGCCCCGATCGCCGAGCCGGGTGCGATCGTGGTGCTCGACGCACACGACGAAGTGCATGCCGAGGAGCGCATGCCCACGTGGAATGCGGGCGACGTCGCCATCGAGCGGGCTCGGCGCGGAGGGGTCCCGTGCCTGCTGGTGTCGCCTTGCCCGTCCGTGGTGACGCTCGCGATGTGCGGGCCGGACCGGGTCGCGACCTGGGTGGCTGACCGGGTGGCTGACCGGGTGTCTGACCGGGTGTCTGACCGGGCGGACCAGGTGTCTGACGGGCTCGCTCACCGTGTGGCGCGCCTGGTCGTCGCGGCCCGCGGCCACGAACGGGGCGGGTGGCCACCGCTCGACGTGATCGACCGCTCCGGCGAGCAGCCTGGTCGCCAGGGACTGCTGTCGGCACCGATCGGTGCAATCGTGCGCGCCAAGGGCACGGTGCTCCTGGTGCTGAACCGGACCGGGCGATCGAAGATGTTGGCCTGCCGCTCGTGCGGGCAGATCGCACGCTGCGAGCGTTGCGGTGGGCCGATGGAGCAGGATGCGGACACGAGTGTGCTCGCCTGCGGGCGATGCGGCGACGAGCGTCCCGTGCTGTGCCTCGTCTGCGGGAGCGGACGGCTGAACAACGTACGCATGGGCGTTTCCCGCGCCCGTGAGGAGATCGAGGCACTCGCACAGCGGCCCGTGGCCGAGGTGACTGCGGACACCGGTTCGATTCCCGACGGTGTCGATGTGCTCGTCGGCACCGAAGCCCTGCTCCACCGCGTCGACCATGCCGATGCGGTGGTGTTCCTCGACTTCGACAGCGAGCTGCTCGCTCCTCGCTACCGCGCTGCCGAGCAGGCGCTGGCGCTGTTGGTACGGGCCGGCCGCCTCGTCGGTGGACGCGTCGGTAGCGTGCCCGGGCGCGTGGTCGTGCAGACGCGGCTTCCCCGCCACGAAGTGCTCCTGGCGGCCGTGCTGGGTGACCCCGACCGCCTGGCCGAAGTCGAGATGGCTCGTCGAGAGGCCCTTCGGTTCCCGCCGTTCGCCGCACTCGCCGCCGTCAGCGGGGCCGGGGCGGCGGCGATCGCCGAGCAGTTGCGAGGCGCGGCCGTCGAGCTGCTCGGTCCTGCTGAAGGGCCGTTCCTCATCCGTGCGGCCGACCACAACGTCCTTTGTGATGCGCTTGCGGGGGTTGAGCGCCCGGCCCACCGCGTGCGGGTCGAGGTCGATCCGCTGCGCATCTGAGAGATCGACAGTGATGCATGCTACGATTCGTGGTATGCGAGTGCGTATATCGACCACGATCGACGAGGGTCGACTCGAAGAGGCTCGTAGGCGCACAGGCAGCCGCGACAGCGAGCTCTTCGACCGGGCACTCGTCGCGTTGCTCGACCTCCTCGACACCGAGGCCGAGCTGGCAGCCATCGCCGCCACACCCTACGAATCTGACCCCGAGCTGGCCATGCCCGGTGCCGACCCGACGGGGGAGAACTACCTGGGTTCGGTGCCGGCTGCAGTCCGCCGGCTGGCGAAGACGCGCCGCGCCGCCCGAGCTGGGGCCTGATGGCCGGACTCGGTCACGGACAGGTCTGGTGGGCCGACCTCGATGACGACAAGATCCGCCCCGTCGTAGTCCTGACGCGGGCACGGGTCGCCGATCGGCTGCGGCGCGTACTCGTCGCACCGGTCACCTCGACAGTGCGTGACATCCCCACCGAGGTCGTCCTCGGTCGCGCGGAAGGCGTCCGTTCGGGCTCGGTTGCGAACCTCGACAACACGCAGCTTCTGGACGTGGACCGCCTCCTGCAGCAGACCGGCGCGGTCACCTCCGAGCGCTGGCCCCTGTTCTGCGCAGCGATGCAGCGGGTCATGGGCTGCCCGCGCCTGTAACGCCCGCCGGCCGTGCTGTGGGCGCGCTACGGCCTGAGCGCGTACCCGCGGCGGGGGATGCTGACGATCCCGTCGCCGGCTGTGCCGAGACGCTTGCGCAGCCGGCCGATGGTGACCTCGACGACATGATCGTCCGTCGTCCGCTCCCACACCGCGTCGCGCAGGTCTGCCTTCGAGACCACACTCGGGCGGGTTCGGACGAGCTCGCAGAACAGGGCGTGCTCACGTTCCGACAACCCGATCGCGGCGCCGTCGACGACGACCCCGGTCCTGGTCAGCCCGATCGGCACGCCGTTCGCCGTGAGCCGCGCACCCCGGTCGTGGAGGGCCTCGGTGAGCGTGCGGATCATCGGCCCGAGCCGGAAGCTTGCGGGCACGATGCAGCTCTTGATGCCGCTCTCCTCGGCAGCGGCCGCGCACACCGGTCCGACCATGGCCGCGATCACGGGCCCGTTGAGGGCGGCCCGGACGTTCTCGCCGATACCGAGGTCGTCGGCGATGGCCATGCAGTTGCGCACCGCGGGCGCGCTGGTGAACGTGACCGCCTGGACCTGCTGCGCAGCGATCGCCGACAGGAGCGTTGTCGCGGCGGCAAGGTCGTCGGGCATGATCCAGCGGTACACGGGAACTTCGACCACGTTGGCGCCAGCCTGGGTGAGCCGGCTGATCGCATCGGGGCTGTCCTCGCCATGGCGCTGGAAGGCCACGGTCTGACCGGGGACGAGCTGCTCACCGACGAGGTCGATGACCTCGTCCATGCGCTCCGACAAGGCCCGCGACGCGACCTCGAGCCCCGCCTGGTGCACAGCCGATGAGGCCTTCGGGCCGCGTGCGATGATCCGCGCCTCGGACAACGCGCCGAGCAGGGCGTCGCCGAGCCCCCAGCTCTCCGCGGCAGCGAACCATGCGCGCATACCGATGCCGGTGTTGGCGACCACAACGTCCGGCGGGCTCAGGATGATCAGGTCGGTCACGTCACGCAGCGACGACCCAGAATCGACCGGAAGCGTCCGGATCGTGGGTCCGTGCAGGACGGTGGCGCCACGCCGCTGCAGCAGAGAGGCCTGCTCCTCCCAGCGCCGGTCGGCGGTGATGCCGATGGTGAAGCCGGCGAGCGAATCGCCATGGTCGACGGGAGTGGCCACGACGAACACTCTGGCCGAGGAGTGTTTCGGGGCGATTGCCGCCGAGTTG
>JAYTFI010000719.1:0-4773 GCA_043734485.1 Acidimicrobiales bacterium
GCGCAACATCAGCACACTCTTACGCACGACGAACCAATACCCAACCGAGACGGCGCTGTACGGCCAATCGTCGGCAACGTTTGCGCAGGAGTTCCGACCCGTCGCGCACCTCGCGCTTTGCCGACGATCAGCCGCTCCAGCGCGAACCGGCTGGCCGAGCACACACATAGCGCCGGCAGTATGCGGTCTGCATAGCTGACCATCGGGGGCGAGATCGGCTGCTGAGTCTGTGGCTCAGGTCGTCCGGACCCACGTGCGCAGTGTGTTGGCGACGGAGGCTGCGTCGGGCATGGCAGCAATTTCGTCTGCGCATCTACGGCTCGATGTGGCGTAGGTCTCGTCGAGCACGACGCGCCGGACTGCAGCGGCAAGGTTGGCCGGGTCGAGCATTGCCGGTCGGAGCGTGATGGCCGTGCCCGCCTGCTCGCACATGGCGGCATGCTCGTAGTTGTCGGCGCCTTGGGGAAGGATCACCTGCGGTACGCCATGGGCCAATGCGCCGAACGTCGTGCCCGCTCCGCCGTGGTGCACGATCACGCTGCACGATGGGAGGAGCTCGGCTTGCGGGATGAACCGTTCGACCCGCGCGTTCGCTGGAAACGGCGCCAACTCGGCCGGGTCCTGATCATGTCCGACGGTCATCACCACGTCGACCGGCTCATCGGCAAGCGCCGCGAGCGCGAGCCGGAAGAGATCGATGTTGGCGTTGAACAGCGTCCCGAAGGTCACGTAGACCATTGGCCGCGAGGTGGCCTCCCGCGCTCGGATGGGCAGTGGCACCGGGCGGAGGTGCAACGTCTCGCCGGTCGGCACCTGTGCCGTCTCGAGCATCGGCGGGCAGATCTGGATGGTGAGGTGGTGGTACATCCCGGCCCACCCGGGCACGTCACGCCCGTACAACCGCCAGATCGGCGACACGGCGTCGTTCGCGTGCTCGACGGCTTCGTGCGGCGGCAAGGGTCCGAACATGTGAGCGACGCTGGGAACACCGAGGAGCTCGGCGACCAACGGGCCGGCGAGCGCAAACGCCTCGAACAGCACGAGGTCGGGCGCGAGCGCCTGTCCGTGACGCAGGACGTCATCGATCATCTCGTCGACACCCACCTCGGCGAAGGCCCGAGGGAGGAAGTAGTGCAAGATGCGCTCGGGCGCGAGTCCGTCGCCAGGGTTGCCGCGCGTACGCGTGGCGAGCCGCTCCATCCAGTCGGCCTGGCTCCGTCCGGCCAACGCGAACCGCGCCCCCGTCTTCTCGATGATGGGCGCTGCCTCCGGCCCCGACGCAACCACCACGTCATCGCCACCCGCCAACAACGCCCCGATGATCGGTACGAGCGGAGTCACGTGACCGGCTCCTGGTGTCGACACCACGAGGACTCTCATGACGAGAACCTACCGTTTCCCACCGCCTCACCATCCTGATCGGCAAGGAAACGTCGCGCCGGGATCGCGAGGCGTGGTCGCCTTCTACGCACTACTCCTGAACGCCGTCCCTACGCCCGGCACCGCATGATATGCGTGCATTGCTGTCAGCCACGGCCCGAGCGAAGTGTGCGGCTGACGACGCTTTACCAAGCCCCGCACACTGAGAGTCCGCCACGCCAAGCGATGTGTCGGTTCGAGCGCGAACGCAGCTGTACGATCCCCCGGCTCGTCGCGCCGCTCCGTTGGGCTCGCCTTGCGCGAGGTCATCGAGCGGGTTGAGGCGGGCGGTGCTCGCTCGGGTTGTTCTCATCGAATCGAGCAGCAGCGCTCGGCCAGCTCAAAATCGGGCGAGCGCGGATCGAACAAATTGCTGTGTTGTTTGAATCACGCGGGCTCCGTGAGGTCCCGTCGTCCGGCTGACCGCCAACAGCGTTAGCACCAGCCCACCGATGGCGAAGCCGGCGGTGACCTCCGGTGGAGGCGATCCACCCGGCGAGCGTTGCCCCACCGCCGCCGTCGGCGATCCCGATCACGGGAGTCACCGTTACCGATCTCGCGCTAGCAACACGGTGAGGTCCTCGGCGATGCGGTCCGCGTCATGGGTCAATGCCTGGCGGTGTCGTCGCGGCGGGGTCAGCTCCACCGTAGACGCCACATCGCCGCCCATGCCCATCGAACCGGAGGACGGGCTTGCCTCGTGCTCAGATCGGGTCCGCCAGGGCATCCATCCGGCGCCGCCGAGGCGAACCAGGACGACGACGTCAGTAAGGCGGCGGATCGGATCGACTCGATCGAGGACCCAGCCGGCATATCGCAGGGCTGCCCCGACGAACCGCTGGACGTCGTCTTGGATGATCGCCGGGATCTCCATCCCGCGCCTCCCACCGCTCGAACGCAGTACCGTGCTGATCCGCAAGCTCCCTGCCTGATCGAGCGTGATTCCGCCATGGTCTTGGCGTAACGAGAGCTGTGAGGCGCGGACCGACTCGGTCGTTCCCTCGGTGCGGTCGAGGACTGGGTTCGGACCGAAGAGCGCCTCGCGCTGCAAGTCAGCCGTCAACGCCACATCGCTGAGCTCGGCTGGTCGAATCACCTGTTGGTGCGGACCGGCAGCGATCGCCACCACTAGGTCGGGGCCGGAGCCGGAGCCTCTCGAGTCCGCCGGTAAGAGGCTCCTGGCTCGGTCCAAGCACTCCGCTTGATCGAACGAACCATGTGACACAGCGAGCTCGTGCTCATGCAACCCCCGCACCACCGCTGCCTTCAACGACGCCGGGTCACGGAAGGCGCTGCGGAAGCGGCCTGTCGCCCACTCCTGGACCTCGTGAAGGAACGCGGCTTGCTGCTCCTCCCGCGTCACTTGTTCCTCCACGAACACGAGCACCGGCTTCCGCTCGCGCGCCTCTCGGTATTCCTCATGCGTAGCCGACAATCCTGACGGCTGAACCGCTCCGTAGCGCTCGCCCATCAAGAGCACCACGACATCGCCGTCCCGCACCAGGCCCAGGCACGCCTGCTGGGGAGACGCCGGCGTCGCACCGAGATCCTCGGCCCGCGACACCGTGTGCCCGAGCATCTCGGCTGCCTCGGCCACAGCGGCGCGATATGGCTCGTAGCCGCCGATCAGGGAGCTCACGAAGACCTTCATGCCTCAGATGTACTCGAGGGCGCGACAGAACCGGCGTCTCAATGTCGGCGCCATAGGCCACACTTCACCGAGCCGCCCTGCCACTGCTCGCGAAGTCTTCCAGTTGGGCCCGCGAACGCCGGCAGTGTGCGCTGGCCGAGGTCGATCCTCGTCGGTGTTGATGCCCCGCCCGGCACGCGTGGTAGCCGGTACAGTGATTTCATGATCCGTACGATCGACCTGGAGGGCTGGGCCGGCTTGTGGGTTGCGGTGGGCAAGGACAGCAGAGTTCACGCCTCGGCCGCGACGCTGGACGCTCTGATCGCCGAAGTCGACAAACTCGATCTCGACGTCGAGATCATGCGAGCCCCAGTCCCCGGTGAGCCCGTCGTGTTCGGTCTTGGCTGACGCCTGGCTGTTCCCGTACACCGACTTCGGCGAGTCGCACGGCTCGCTCCGCCGCCCGGTGTTGCGGGCCGCATTGCCCGTGCGTGTCCCAGGTCGACGCCGGACGTTCTCGGCCCTCGTCGATACCAGCGGTCCGGTGACCGTCGTTGCGCACGAAGTGATATCTGCAGGCGGCGGAGACCCCGTTGACACCGGTGAGGTACTCCACATACGGCTCGGAGGACGGCAGTTCTCCGAGCCGTTGTTCGAGCTGGCACTCGAGGCGCTACCTCCGGATGACCTCGACGTTCCGGCGATCCCCTGGCGCGGCATCGTCGGCGTTGTGTCGCCTCTTCCGCACCAGGGCACATTGGTGATCCTCGGACAGATCGGCTTCCTTGAGAGCTTCACCGTCACCTTCGGCCCAGAGCGTTTCGCTGTTGAGCCCGCCGACGTCTTCAACGCCCGATTTGGCGACGGTCGCTGACTGACCAGCGTCACGTCACGTCACGTCGCGATGGCTCGCTCCGAGTCGCCGACATTGCCCGATATCGGCGTGCCGTGGCCCGGTCCGCCGACGCCGGCACGGCCCGCATATCGGCCCTTACGAGCGGGTCCTGCGTAGGTCGAGAAGCGCCAAGGCGGCGCCGGATGACACCGGAAGGCCGCTGACCGTCGGAAAAGTAATCGCGGGAGTCCCGACCCGTCGCGCACCTCGCACCTCGCCGACGATCGAACGCTCCCAGCGCGAACCGGCGGGCCGACCATCCTCACAAGAGGCCGGAAGTGTGCGGCTTGGCTGCACCCGACGCCTGAGCGAAGTGCGACCCGAGCCGTCCGCAGTCAGCGTCGTCCTGCGTGGCGCTCGTACATTTTGCGGACGTGGAATACCCCGACGAACCAATTGAGGTAAGGGCCCGTGTGCAAACTACCCGCGCAGTCGGCCACGACATAGGCGGGGCGGATGCCGGGTGAGGGGTGACGCGAACGCTCAACTTGTTGAGACACGAGCCCTTACCACCACCCGACGGTGGGGTATGTTGCAGATTCACGAGCGAAGGGCAGCAGCTATGACCGACGAAGGCTCCCCCATTCTTCCGGGCCGACTCGGCTCGCCGAACATGATCCTGGCGGAAGACCCGCGAGCCGACCCTCGGATGATCGCCACCCTTCTCCCGCTCGGGCTGGCCGGTCCGGGCGAACCGATACCTGTCGACGGAGACACCTCGATGGAAGCGCTCCTTGAGTTTGTTTCCATCTCGGAGGAAGGTTTCGGTGCGCTCGGGGATGTGCTGCTGGCCAACGTCGCTCCCGTCGAGGGGGTCACCCGAACGGTT
>JAYTFI010000720.1:0-4663 GCA_043734485.1 Acidimicrobiales bacterium
CGCGGGATCGAGCGTGAGGATCTGCGCGTTCACGGCTCCAGCACGGCACGGATGGCCGACGGCCACCGTTTCGGGTCGAGGCCATGGATGCGCAGCATGGCCAGCGTGAGGCGTTCGAGGCCGAAGCCGATGCAGCTCGTCGACGCGTGCGAGCCGTCGGGTAGAAGGATGGCGAACTCGTGGCCGAAGTGATCCTCGTGCGCGTTCAGGGACACGCATGCGGTTGGGTACTCGGGCGACATGATGGCGACGTTCATCTCGAACTTCAGGGCGAGCTCGCGCTGGCTGGCGGCCATCAGCTTGCCGGTGCGGCCGAAGAACGGGTCGTTCGCGACCTCGGCCACGAACGGCACACCGAGGTCGGAGAGCAGCTGTTGCGAGCGATCGAACCACACGTCACGCCAGGCCTTCACCTGTTCGGGCGTGCCGATGCGGACGTGCTCCTGCTGGCGGAACATCTGCATTCGCATCGGATCATTCGACGGCTCATGGCGGAAGCAGTACGACTGGATGTCGTACAGGCGGCCGGATTCGGGGATGGTGCCGGCCGACATCGGGTACACGGGGTAGCACGCAGCCGGGGTGAGCACGACCTCGGTCGGCTCGAGGTCGTCGGTCCAGCGCTCGCCGGCCTCGACCTTGCGCAAAAGTTCGAGGTGGGCGCGGTCGTTGCCCACGAAGCTGTGTACCGACCCGGAAAGGTGAGGGAACGTGCGGAGGTGGCCGCTCTTCACGAAGTTCGGCCGGGTGACGACCGGCGGGAAGCGCACCAGGTCGGCGCCATCGGCGGCCGAGCGGTAGGCGACGGCGTTGACGATGCCTTCGACGATCCACTCGAACGCTCCCGACCGGCCATTGATGCCCGGTACGCCCGTCGGGATCAGCAGACCGGCTCCGACCAGTTCGGCCATGTACGCGCCGCGCGCCGCTTCGATGTCGAACGCTGCGTCCGCCACATCGCCACCCGATGGGCTCATGGTTGCTGTCATGGCTCAGTCTCCTTTGTAGACGCACAGGAGGCGTCCGTTGTTCATCAGGATGCGCTCGTTGTGCACCATCAGCGCGGCACTGTGTGCGTCGCGCAGATGACGGCCGAGGGCGAGCGGCGAATCGTTGCGGTAGGCGGCGATGCCGCACACCTGGAGCGACCCGTGGACGATGCGGATGATGGCGCTCGACACCGATGTCTTCAGTGCGTTCATACGCACGACGACGCCGGGTGCGGTGACCGCCAGAGGATCGCGGAAGCGCGACTCGTAGAGGCGCACGGCCGACACGACCGTCGCCTTCACCATCTCCAGGTCGGCGAACAGCACGGCCACGTCGGATGCGGATGTGGGGATGTCGCCTACCGATTTGCGGGCCTGCGATCGGAGGCTGGTGCGGGCGATGTTGACCGCGTCGGTGGCAATGCCGAGCCACAAGGCGGCCCACACGATGTGGGACACGGGAAGCATCGTCTGCGACGATATGTCCGCATACGGTTGCGGGAGGACGCGGTCGGCCGAGCCGGTGGCCGTCAGCGTGTAGCCGTTGCTGCAGGTGCCCCGCATGCCGAGCGTGTCCCAGCCGTGGGTCTGCACGAGGACGGCGTCGGCCTTGTCGACGGCCACGATCACCTGATCGCTGGGTGGCGCGTCGGCGCTGCGGCGGGCGGTGACGAGGATGTCGTCGGCGTGGTCGCCGTAGGAGATGACGGGCGTTTCCTTGCGCAGGGTGAAGCGCTCGGCCGTGAGATCGACGGCACAGAGGCTGGTACGCACATCGCCGCCGACGCCGACTTCGGTGGTGGCCGATGCCAGAAGCCGCTGCTGGGCCGCGACCGATTCGATGTAGGTCCGCAGACTGGGGACGCTCTGGCCGTGATGGACCAGGCAGGAGACCTGGATCTGGTGCATCGCGTAGACCATTGCCGTCGCCGAGCAGCGCTGCCCGAGGGCGTGGCAGATCGCGGCCAGGTCGCCGATGGTCGCGCTCTCGCCGCCGAGGCCGATGGGAACGTAGGCACCCAGAAGTCGGGCCACTCGGAGCGCGGCGATGGCCTCGTGTGGGAAGCGGGCGTCGCGGTCGACCTCGTCGGCATGGGGCCCGGCGACGTCTTCGGCGATCTTCTGCGCCTCGGCCAGCAGCGGCTCACCGACCGCCGAGAGGTCGAACGGGCTTGCAGACAGGGTCAAGGCAGGGTCGACGGCTTGGAGGCGGTCATGACGTGACGAGGAGCTCTTCGAGCGCGTTGCGTATCGTCGAGACGCTCGAGAACGTCCGCCGCGACAGCATCGACTCAGGGAACTCGAGCTCCAGTGCGTCCTCGAGCGCAAGCATCACTGTGACCGTCGAGAGCGAGGTCAATCCGGCGTCATAGAGGTCGGCGTCGTCGGCGAGCCCGGTCGCATCGACGGCCAGTTTCCCGTGCTCCATGATCGCCTGCCGGATGGTGTCGGTCAGCACGTTGCAACTCCTCGAGGTTTCGGAAACGTTGAACTCCGCCCCCCAAGCAGTGATCCGCTCGTGAGTCATACGAAGTACTCGTGTGTTTCGCCACATCAGCTGGCCGGACTTTAGGCGAGGCTGCCCAATGAGTCACCCGACCCAACGCCCTCGCCCGGGTTCGGTTGTCGAGTGCTTGAGAAATCCCTGGTCGCTAAGGGTGTGCGGGAGAGCGAGTCGATGAGGTCTCCGTGGACAGCGGAGCGACTTCGGCGACGCGCGGCACCGACGTGCCCGATGCTGAGGCTGTCAGGTCGGTTCCGTCGACGGAGACGTGACGGCCGGGATCGCCCGGGGGATCAAGGTGGACCGCAACACGCGGGCGGTCGCAGAGAGGAGCACGAGCGGGCGGTGCGACGTGCGGAGCAGCTCGTTGGCCAGGCTCGGCGAGATCATGCGGGTGACAGGGTCGACGGCGTCGGTAGCCAAACCGACGAAAGCGACCTCAGGATTGTGTGATTCGGCACCGATCGCATGCGACGCGTCGCCGTGCAGCACATCCCAGCTGATGTCCGCGCGGTGGTTGCCGGCATGGTCGCGGATCTCGGACGCGATGCCTTGCAGGTATGCGGAGTCGATCACGTCGTGGCGGGCGATGGCGGCGTCGCCGGGCCCTGACGGCTCGATGGCCTGGACGAGGAATGGGGTCAGGTGGACGGGGTCGGCGAAGGCCTCGATCAGGTCGAGCCCACGGATGGAATGGCGCAGGCCATCGAGGCAGATCAGGAGGCGGTCGGCTCCCGGGGGGATCGTCGCGTTCGGTCCGACGGCCACGATCGGGCCGTGGAAGTTGCGGACCAGTTCGAAGAAGACGCTGCCGATGAAGAGCTCACTGGCGGTGTTGGTGTGGTCGACTCCCATGCAGACGATGTCCTCGGGTCGACACATCGAGGCGATCGCCGAGGCGGTAGAGCCGCCCGACGTGACGACGAGCGATTCGGCATCGACGTCCCGGTAATCGTGCATCAGGCCCTCGTGGTAGCCCGGTGTGCCCGGATGGTCGCTGGTCGGCCAGTAGGCGACGCTCAGCAGCACGAGCGGCACTTCCATGGTCCGCGCCAGATGCACCGCAATTGGCAGTGCCCGTTCTGCGCGCGTGGTCTCGTTGAGCGGTACGACGATGCGTCTGGTCATCGTGAGCTCCTTCAGGTTGATCGATGCGACCGCGCTGGTGCGGTCCGCGTCTGCCCGTGATCCTGACCGAAGGAGCCTGTATGCGATAGGGGACAGGAGCCCGCGTCCGGAGGGCCGAAAGTCCCTATCGGTCGTTGTCGACCCACCGCCAACCGACCGCGATCGCAACGCCGGCCAGGGCGCTGCACGCTATGGCGATCAGCAGCGCCGACGGCTGCGGGACCTCAATGGCCAGGACGGCACGGAACGAGGGGACCGTGAACGCCATGGCCCCGCAGATGACGCTGAATGCTGCGATGCCATGGCGGGTGTGGTCGAGCGGCCCGGACGCGACGACCAGTACGACAAGTCCGCAAGATGAGCGCAGCGATGAGCGCCGCGCTGCGTTCCGTGATCTCGATATGCCACTGCGCCCGCACGATCGCATAAGCGCCAACCACGCCGCATGCCGTGAGGACACCAGCCGGCACGGCGCAGCGCCACGGCAACGAGCCGGTGGTGGGGTGCAGCAGTCGTGGGAAGCAGCGAGAGCAGGAACCCGGGTAGACCGATCGTCAGTGTGCTTATGAGGGTGAGCTGTCGTGGGAGCAGCGGGTAAGGAAGCCGTGCGAGCGTCACGACGATCGCGAGCACGATCGCGTACACGGTCTTGGTGAGGAAGAGCGACGTTTCAGAGGTATCCCTCGACGGCGAAGGCCCACTCGACGACGGACGACTCCAGTCGACGTCCGGTGATCGTGACGGGCGTGAGGACGAGCCAGCTGTCACGTGGCCCGACCCATGGACGGGGATCCCAACTCGTGGCTGACGTCGCGGACGGAGACGTTTCTGCTTGATGCAGCACACCACGGACGACGACACTCCAACCGGTCTCGGTCATCCCATCGATGCCATCGATCTCGAAGCCTGCCCTGACATGATCGCGGTCGAGGAGGTTGCCGGGACGCGTCCTCACCACGATGGCCACCGTGCCGTCGTCGTTCGGCGCGACACGGTAGTTGACCGGGAACGCGACCGGATAGGCGTCGTCGATCACGCACAG
>JAYTFI010000721.1:0-9263 GCA_043734485.1 Acidimicrobiales bacterium
GTGTGCGGCGGACACCGGAGCGGCTGCGACAGATCGGGTCAGTTCTGCCGGGGCGACGTGCGTCAAGCCGATATGGCCAACGCGCGCGAATGCCGGTGCCATTGCGCGCGATTTCGCCAAAATCACCGGACCCGACCGAAATTCGACCGACTTCGCGCGCACCCAACCCCGCAATCGCGCGCGTCCTCGTCGGACCGCGTCTCGCCCGATATCCGGCGATTGCGGGGTGGCCACCTGACAGCGAGAGACTGACCGTACTGTCTGTGAGCATGGTGATCAGTTGTTGTGTCCGAGCTGCCGCGCCAACCTGCTCGTCGTGCGGGCAAAAGGCAGCGCAACTTGCCTGACAACACTCCGCCCGCGCGGGTGCGGGCATCGATCGCTCACTCCCGCCTTTCCGTTTCGGCCGTAGGAGCCCGAGTAGCGGGCGGGATGCGGTCCGACGAGGACGAGTGCGATCGCGCGTTCACTTGCGCGCGAAGTCGGTCGAATTTTGCTCGGGTCCGTTGATTTTGGCGACTTCGCGCGCTTCGGCACCGGCGTTCGCGCGCTTCGGCCCCGGCGTTCGCGCGCGTTGTGCAGATCGCCACGCTCGGCCTGGGCTGCAACGAGCGCCGTCGTTCGGCCCGGCGTGGCCTTGCCGGTGTTCTGTCAAGCGTCGATTCGCGGGACCTCGCCGTACTCGGACCGGGTTCGGCAGAAACCCAGTCGCAACGCGGCGGGCGTCAGGGCGTGACGGCGAACGACGCGAGCACCTGTGCCGCGATCGCCACGTCGCCGGACACCGCGACCGGCGCGGTGCCGGGATTGATGCGCCCGCACGTCAGACAGGCGATCGTCCGGCCGTCCATGGTCAGGACGACCGTAGGAGCGTCGAGCGTCGATTCCTCGACCGCCACGGTTTCGGACTCGCCGACGCGGGCTGCGGCCCGGAACCGCACCGGGCCGGACACGTCCACGAGCAGGCTGGTGCCGACCGGCGCCCCGGAACGGCCGAGGATGAAGGGCAGCGCGCTCACCATGCGCGCATAGGACACGAGCGCGGCGTCCGAGTCGAGGTTGCCCTCGTGCCCCGTTGCCCGTCGGACGTCCTGCTCGTGTGCCCAGCAGTCGAACGTCCGCGTGCCGAACACGCCGGCCGCCGACGACAGCCGCCCGGTCGGACCGGGAACCTGATCATCGGCTGCGGGCGTGTGCTCGGCAAAGGCGGCACGGCGGGTCTCGATCACCCGGCGGAGCTCGGCCACGACCTCGGCGTTCGACCAGGCCCGGCGGACATCGACAGGACCTTCCATGAACCGGCCGAGATCGTCACGGATATGCGTGAGGCCTTCCGGGAGCACGTGTTCTGGCTGCGACCAGCCGAGGATCACTGCCTCAAGGCCGCTGACATGGCTGATGTTGTCCTTCACGTCCCATCCCGGCAGATCGGTGGGCAGCCGCCATTCGTCAGGCGTGAGCGACTCAGCCAAATCGGCGAGGGCCTCCATGGTGGCGATCCACGCCGCGGCCATACGGGTCATATCCAGGTCAGGGAGCACACCGAACAGCGTACGGGGCCCTACGTTCCGAGCCAGGTCCACGCAGGCGAGAGACTGGAAGCGTGGCGAGACGGAAGCAGCCGAAGCGCACCGGGCGCACCCGGCTCGTTCCGTGGATCCTGATCTTCGCGGCGTTCGCGGCCGGGGCCGTGTGGGCGGCGAGGCCGGACGGCAGGGCGCAGGTACCGCCACCCGACAAGCGGGGCTGGGGTCACCCGGGTGCACCCGGCTCGGTGCAGGGCGAGCAGTTCCGCGTCGCGCAGATCATCACGATCCGCTCGCACGGCGTGAAGGTGCGGGCGCACCGGCAGGCGGCGGCGCTGTTCAAAGGCTTCCTCGACGAACTAGGCGACGCCGGCTATCGGATCCGTCAGAGCGACACCGGGGCCTACAACCACCGCTTCAAACGCTGCGCCACCGCCTCGGCGTGCGAGGGCCAGCTCTCCGATCACTCGTGGGGCACCGCCCTCGACGTGAACTGGACCACGAACCCACTCGGCACCCATGACGGGTGCAGGATCACTACGGACCTGCCCACCGACATCACCGCGCTCGCGCTCCGCTGGGGGATGCGGTGGGGCGGCGACTTCTCGTGCTCGAGCAAGGACCCGATGCATTTCGAGGTGACCGGGCGTCCGCAGGACACGCCGCTCATCGTCGACCGCAACACCGGTGCTCCAGACGGCGTCAATGGCGCAGATGGAACGACTTCACGCGGGTGAGCGCCTCGAAGCCGAGGGGCGACAGCGTGATGCCTCGTCCAGTGTCCTTCACGCCGGTCCAGGCCAGCGCCGGGTCGAGGTAGTCGCAGCGGTTCATGTAGACGGTGCCGGTCTGGATCCGCCCACCGAGTGCGGTGGCCACGTCGATGTCCGCGGTCCACACGGACGCCGTCAATCCATAGGGCGAGTCGTTCATCAGCCGAACGGCCTCATCGTCCGAGCCGACCTTCATGATCCCGATGACCGGGCCGAAGGACTCTTCGCGCATCACGCTCATGCTGTGGTCGACACCGGTGAGCACGGTCGGCCCGAGGTAGGCGGTGCCGGGTGCCGACGCAGCGAAGCCGGACTCGCCGACGATGACAGCGGCGCCGAGGCCGATCGCCTCATCGATCTGCGCGCGTACGTTCGCGGCTGCGGCGGCGGTGACCATCGGTCCGATCGTGACGTCCGGGTCAAGTGGGTCACCGAGAAGGTACGTACGCGTAAGATCAGCGAATCCGTCGACGAACTCGTCGAACACCGACTGGTGCACATAGATGCGTTCGATGCCACAGCACGATTGGCCCGAGTTGAAGAACGAGCCATCGACGGTTTCGCCGATCGCATGGGCAAGGTCGGCATCGGGTCGCACGTAGGCGGGGTCCTTGCCACCCAGCTCGAGGCCGGTGGTGATGAAGCGGGTGCTGGCCGAACCCTGGATCGAGTGTCCGGCCGACACGGAGCCGGTGAAGGCCACGAAGTCGATCCGATCGTCGCCGATGATCGCGGCCACGTCGTCATGGGTGAGGTGCAGGTGCTGGAACACGCCCTCGGGCAGACCGGCGGCCGCGAACGCCTCGGAGTAGCGCTCGGCGCAGAGCAGCGTCTGGGTCGCGTGCTTGAGGATCACCGTGTTGCCCGCCAGGAGTGCTGGCACGATCGAGTTCACGGACGTCAGGTACGGGTAGTTCCATGGTGCTACGACGAGAATGGTTCCCACCGGCTCGCGGCGGATGAAACGGGTGAAGCCTTCCAGCGGCGGGGTTGCGAGGTCGGCCAACGCGACAGGTGCGATCGACGCCATGTGGCGGGCACGCTCCTGGAACCCACGGCGCAGCTCGTTCGGGGTGTATCTGATCGGACGGCCCATCTGCCAGGAGAGCTCGGCGCCGATCTCGTCTGCCCTTTCGAGCATCGTAAGGACCATGCGCTCGCACGCCGACGTGCGCTCCGCCAGCGGGGTCGCAGCCCACGCGATCCGGGCTGCGACGGCTCGTGCGAGGGCGGCCTCGATGGCCTCCCCCGTTGCCGTGGTCCGCTCGGCCACAACCGAGCCGTCGACCGGGGAGATGATCCTCTGAACAGCCACCTGACGAACCCCGTTCCTGTGCTCCCGCGAGGCGACCCGGTCGGCGGCGCGCGTGCGGCGAGAGACTGCCACACGGCCCGCGGTGCGTCACCGAGCTGCGTCGGCCGCGCCCCGCCCGACCACGGCGGCGCCGATCAGCGTCGCCTTCTCGAACAGCACCGTGCAACGCACGTCGCTCAGCCCTTCCAGACCGTGGGCGAGCGTCGGCCCGAACAGGTCGAACGCACGGGCCACGTTGCCGCCGACCACGATCATGTCGGCGCGGAACGCCCGGGCCCAAGGGGCGATCACCGCCCCGAGATCATCGCCGAGCGCGGCGAACACCTCGATGGCGGCACGATCAGCGGCGCGCGCGGCGTCGGCCACGTCCACCGCGTCCAAGGAACGTCCGGTCCGGCGCACGTACGCCTCGGTCACCGCCCGACCCGACACCCGGTCCTCGGCGATGCCGTCCGCGAACGCAACGTTCCAGATCTCGCCGTCGGGCGGCACGGAGCTGCCGGTCCGCACGACCCGGCCCTGGGCGATGAACCCGCTTCCGAGACCAGAGCCGAGAGTGAGGCCGATCACCCGGTCCGAACCCCGACCCTGGCCGGCCGATGCTTCACCCAGTGCCCACAAGTCGGCGTCGTTGCCGAACACGACAGGCACACCGGCCAGCACAGTGCCCTGCCATCGCGCCGCCAATTCTGCGCCCACTGCGATCCCGTACAAGGCCGCGAACTTGTGCTCCAAGCGCGCGACGCCGCGCTCGTAGTCGAACGGCGCCGGCATGGCGATGCCAATCGCGACCGGTCCACCAATTCGGCTCGAGATCGACCACGCATCGGTCGCCGCACCCGCCCACGTGTCGAGCAGTTCGTCGGCCGTCCCCGCGGGCGACGACGATCGGCGGACGAGTTGGCCCACGCTCGACCCGTCGACCACACCGGCCGTCACGTGGCCACCACCGATGTCGAGGGCGAGTAGGGGGGCAACCAGTGGTTCGTCGGACATCGCCAGATCATTGCCGCCGACCGGAGCCGGGGGACTCCCGCCAGCTCGTACGCTCTCCGGCGATGACCGAGCGACCCACGCTGTGGCGACGGGCGCGCGCCTCCAAAGCCATCGCCCTCGGGCTGCGGGTTGCAGCGAGCACCACGATGCTTGCCGTACTGGTCACGAGAGTGCGGGCGTCGTCAGAACGCAGCGACCAACCGGAGTCCGTCTCGATACTTCCGGCGTGGCACACTTCGACCGCGCTGTGGTTCTTCGGCGCCCTGGGCGTGGCCGGATTCGGAGCCGTGCTCGCCACCTGGCGGTGGAACCGGGTGTTGCATGCGTTCGACGTCAGCCCGCCGTTCCGGCTGCTGCTGAGCTCGTACCTCGCCGGACTGTTCGTCGGAAACTTCCTGCCTTCCACCGTGGGTGGCGACGTGCTGCGCATCCGCCGGTCCTCAGCAGCAATCGGCGACCCCGGCGTAGCCTTCGCCTCCGTGCTGCTCGAGCGCCTCACCGGTTGGCTCGTACTGCCGTTCCTGACGCTCTTCACCTTCCTCATCAACCCGGGCCTTCGGGAGCTCGGTCGGGCGAGTGCGGTGGCGTTCGGCGTGTCGCTGGCCACTATCGCCGCCCTGTCACTCATGCTGGCCGCGGCCAATTCCCACCGGATGGGCGGGCGTCTCGCCGGGCACGGCAGCTGGCTCCGCTTCTTGGGTGCGGTGCACACGGGCGTCCGACGCCTCCGCGAGCGCCCGGCCGACGCCCTCGACGTTCTGGCCGCCGGCCTCGCCTATCAACTCGCCGTAGTCATCTCGGCCTGGATGGCCGCGCACGCGCTCGGGGTCCGGATGAGCCCGACGGCAGCGTTGGCCTTCGTCCCGGCCGTCGCCGTGATCCAGGTGATGCCCCTGTCGATTGGCGGGCTCGGCTTCCGTGAGGGCGCTTTTGCGCTGTTCCTGGGGCCGCTCGGCGTCGCGAGCTCCCGGGCGATCGCCCTCGGCCTGTGCGTCTACCTGATCAACCTCCTCGTGAGCCTCGCGGGAGCACCGGCGTTCGCGTTCGGAGGACGGCGCCGACACCCCGCATCGCCCGATGCACCGAACTCCACCGCTACCGCGGGCCCGGCCGGTGGAAAGGCCCGCAGGTGAGCTCCCGCACCCCATCCGCGATCACCGGATCGCCCGAAGCAGGAACCGCAGTGGACGATGTCCGGCCGCGTCTGCGCTTCTGGCACGAAGTGATCTACACCGGGCTCTTCTACGGGCTCTACAGCCTCGTGCGCAATCTGCAGGGGTCAGCCCGCGAAGCCCACGTTCAGGCCTTGACCAACGCGGAGCGCGTGATCGGGGCCGAGCGTCTCATCGGCATGTGGCACGAGGAGTCGATCCAGGAAGTGTTCCTCCATTCCCGCCTCTTCATCCAGTTCCTCAACACCTGGTATGGCGTCGCCCACTTCGTCGTCACGATCTGGGCCATGGTCTGGTGCTTCCGGGTCATGCCCGAGCGCTATCGGGCCGTCCGCAACGGGCTCGCACTCATCACCGGAATGGCGTTGATCGGGTTCGCGTTCTTCCCGCTCCTCCCGCCCCGCCTCCTTCCCACGAGCTACGGCTTCGTCGACACCCTGCGCGTCTTCGGGGGGCCGTGGTCGTTCGATTCCGGACCGATGTCGAAGGTGTCGAACCAGTACGCGGCAATGCCCAGCCTGCACTTCGCCTGGGCGAGTTGGTCCACCGCCACGTTCTGGCCATGGGCGACGACGAGGTGGCGCAAGGCAGTGCTCATCCTCTACCCGCTGTTGACCCTTTTCGCCATCGTCGTCACGGCGAACCACTATTCGCTCGACGCGCTCGGCGGCTTCGTCACGTTCCTGATCGGCAGTTGGCTCGGCCTGGTTCTGGTGCGTGTCGATGTGGTGGGCCGGGCGCGAGCGCGGAAGCGGATGGCTGCCGCTCAGAAGATCGAGTAGCCGCCGTCGATCAGATGGACCTCGCCGGTGTGCCAACGCGTCGCAGGCGAGGCCAGGTAGACCGCGATCGGCCCGAAGTCGCCGGGTACACCCCAGCGCCGGAAGGGCATGCGGGCCATCACCGCGTCGCTGAACTTCTCGTACGCGAAGGCCCGCTCGGTCATCGGCGTCTCGACCCAGCCTGGCAGGATGGCATTGGCCGTGATGCCGTAGCGGGCGAACTCGATCGCGCAGGCCTTCATCATCGCGATCACGCCACCCTTCGTTGCCGCGTAGTGCTGGCCCCGGGCTTGTCCGTGCACCACCGCCAGCGAAGCGGTGACGACCATGGCGCCCCCGCCGCCGCGGCTCACCATGTGCCGGGCCGCAGCCCGCAGTGTGTAGAAGACACCGTCGAGGTTGACCCGAAGGACGCGGTGCCACTCCTCGGACGTCATCTCGATGAACGAGCTGGCATTCCCACCGATGCCGGAGTTGGCGAAGCAGCTGTCGATCCGGCCGAACGTGTCCAGGGTGGCCGCGAAGGCGGCCTCGACATGCTCCTCCTCCCCCACGTCGCAGATGAAGGCGGCGGCCTTGGCGCCGAGCGCTTCGAGCCGGGCGACGGCCTGCTGGTTCTTGGCCGCGTTGGTTCCCAGGATGGCGATCGATGCACCTGCCCTGGCCAGACCCTCAGCCATTCCGAGCCCGATGCCCGAGTTCCCGCCGGTGATGAGTGCAACGTGTCCGGTGAGGTCGAACGGGTTGGGCGCGCTGGGCGTTTCGGTCATGCCTGGCAACGTAGCGAACCAAGCTCGCGGCGCCCCAACGCACCCTTCCAGTCCAGCGCACACGCCGGCCTGGCGGACGTCCATCGGGATAGGCGGCGAAGCGCTGATACCCTCCAAACCGCTGTGTGCTCCCAATCGCTGAGCGTCGCGTGACCGTCGCGTCCGATCCCCTCGTCACGACCTCGGCCCATCGGCTTCCGGGATCACCGGCGCAGCGCACACACGGCGTGGTGGACCCCCCGCCCAGCTTGGCCGCGATCGCGTCGGCCGTCGAGGGTCGGATCCGGACGCTCCTCGACCGCGAGCTCGAACGCTGGACCGCAGTCGATGCTGATCTCACGGCTCCGCTACAGGCCCTCGCAGACTTGGTGCTCTCGGGCGGGAAGCGCCTCCGGCCGGCGTTCTGCCACTGGGGCTTCGTAGGGGCCGGAGGTGACCCCGACGACCGGGTCCTCCTCGACGTGAGCGCCGGGCTCGAGCTCCTGCACACGTTCGCGCTCATCCACGACGACGTCATGGACGCGTCACGGACGCGCCGCGGTGCCGAGACCGTCCACGTCCAGTTCATAGGCGAGCACCGGCGGCAGGGCTGGCGTGGTGAGGATCGGCGCTTCGGCGAGGGCGTCGCCATCCTCGTCGGCGACCTCGCCTTCGTCTACGCCGATCTGCTGTTCAAGGACGCCAACCCGACCGCCACGGCGCTGTTCATAGAGCAGCGCATCGAGGTGAACATCGGGCAGTACCTCGACCTGATCGGAACGGTTCGCGGGCGTCCGAGCGTGGACACGGCACAGAGGATCTGCCGCTACAAGTCGGGGAAGTACACCATCGAGCGGCCACTGCATCTGGGCGTTGCATTGGCCGACCGGCTCGGCGAATTCGAAACCGCACTCACCCGCTTCGGGCTCCCGCTGGGCGAGGCTTTCCAGCTACGCGACGACCTGCTGGGCGCACTCGGCGACGCGACACTCACCCGCAAGCCGGTCGGTGACGATCTCCGCGAAGGCAAGCCCACTGCGCTGTTCGCCCGAGCACTCGATGCAGCCGACGGCGCGCAGCACAAGGTACTGGCCCGCATCGGCGACCCGGACCTCGACGATGCCGCGATCGCCGGAATCCAGGACGTCCTCCGGATAACCGGTGCCGCGGACCTCATCGAGGCGCAGATCATCGACCTCCGCGAGCAGGCAGTCGTGGCCATCGGGCAGAGCGGCCTCACCGACGACGCCGTCGACGCCCTTATCCACCTCGCCCACTTCGTCACCGAACGCGAGTACTGAACTGATCGGCGATCGGGGCCCCACGCGGCGGTGCAAGAACCGGTGTCGACCCAAACGGCCGTTCGCCTCAGACTCAGACCTCCAGCTCCAGCAGCCCTCGTCCCCGCAGAAGCGGTTCGATCCCCGGATCACGTCCCCGGAACAACCGGTACGCGGCACCCGGCTCGATGGTGTTCCCTGACGAATAGATGTACGCGCGCAGACGATCCGCCGTGGCGGGGTCGAACGGGCTCCCGGCTTCGGTGAACGCCTCGTATGCATCCGCGTCGAGCACCTCAGCCCATAAGTACACGTAGTATGCGGAGGCGTACCCCGAGCTGGAGAACAGGTGCGAGAAGTGCGGCAGGCGGTGACGCAGCACCATCGCGGGCGGCATGCCCATGGCCGCGAGCTGGTCGCGTTCGAACTGGTCGAGGTCGTCAGGCGGACCCCCGGTGCGCTCATGGAGGGCGAGGTCGATCAACGCGCTGGACACGTACTCGACCGTCTCGAAACCCTGGTTGAACTGTGCCGCGCGATGGATGCGTCCGATGAGTTCGTCGGATATGGGCGCACCGGTCTGCACGTGCCGGGCGTGGCGGCGCAGGACCTCGGGCTCGAGCAGCCAGTGCTCGAACAGCTGCGAGGGCAGTTCCACGAAGTCGCGGAG
>JAYTFI010000722.1:0-3712 GCA_043734485.1 Acidimicrobiales bacterium
GGCCCTGGGTGATGAAGACCCGGTAGTCCGCGCCGAGGAACCGGTGCTGGCGGGCCTCGGTGTAGGACGGGCTGTCGTACCAGGCCTTAGCCGCCTCCATCGTCGGGAACTCGAGGATCACGGAGCCGTCGATCGGTGCACCTTCGAGGGTCTCGAACGCGCCGTAGACGACCAGCGGCTTGACCTCATGGCCGCCGAGCGTCTTGGCCGCCATCGCCGAATAGGTGTCCATCTCCGCCTGATCGCGAAGCTTCTCCCGGACGAACACGATGTATGCGCTCATAGCGACTCCTCGTAGGCGGTTGAGGGATGAAGCAAACCACCCGCGGCGAGTGACGTCTATTCGTCGGCCCCGGGCGAGCAGCCATCGATTCAGATCTCGACGTCTCCCGCATCGGTCCGGGCCACGATCGCGCCCTCGGTCGGCCCCGGCCGCATGGCCAGCGGGACCGCTCCGAGGTGCACCCACCCGTCGCCATCGGGCGCGACGAGCACGTAGGCACCGTTGACCAGCCGACGGAGATCGATCGTCGACCCGTCGAGGATGAGCACTTCCTGCACGTGCATCTCGGCGAAGAACGGCAGCTTCTCGTAAGCCTCGTCGTTCGGCGAGCGGATCTCGACCACCAGCTCTGCTCGGCCCTCCACGCCCCTCGCCGACAAGTCTTCAGGCCGCACCAGAAGGTTGTCGGGCTGGCGGTAGTCGTCGTTGCGTCGAGGCCGGAACAGGCCGGCCTCGTAGAGCGCGATCAGCCCCGCCTCCTCCGCAAGTCGGTGCAGGAGCACGATGAGCTTCGTGCCCCTTTGCTGATGGCCAGAGCTCGGCGGCGGCACCATGTGCAGCACCCCATTCCACATCTCGTCGAAACGGTCGTGGCCGAGCCGGCGACGCGCTTCGAGCATGCCCTCAGGTACTTCCAACAGCACGGCCTTCATCATGCCTCCGACCATACGAGTGGGGTACGACAGTCTGGCTGAGCGAGCGACCTGCTTCTGTCCGATCGCAAATGGTAGCCTTCTACCATGATCACTACCATCGACGCGGCAGGCCGGGTGGTCATACCGAAGGTTCTGCGCGAGCTTGCAGGACTCGTTCCCGGGGCCGAGTTGAACGTCGAGATCGACGGGGCGGGACTCCGGATCGAGGCCGCGGCCGGAGCCGGTCTCGCGAAGAAGGGCCGATTCCTCGTGATCCCGGCGTCGGATCAGGCGATCGACGACGAAGTGGTCGACCGGCTCCGACGCGACGGGCAGCGGTGAGCCGCTCGCCCCGAACGGTGCTGCTCGACACCAGCGTCGCCGTCGCCGTGTGCACGGAGGACCACGCGGCGCATCAACGCGGCATTGACGCCATCGGCGATCGTCGGGTCGGGCTCGCCGGGCATGCCTGGTTCGAGACGTTCTCCGTACTGACGCGGTTGCCGCCACCGCAGCGCCGCGCGCCGTCGGAGGTGCTCACGCTCCTGCGGACGAACTTCCCGGCAAGCAGCTTCGTGAGCGACACGACGCAGCGCTCTTTCCTCGACGAGCTCGCGGCGCTCCCCGTCGCCGGCGGCGCGATCTACGACGCCCTCGTAGGTCTGGCCGCTCGTGCCGCGAGGCAGACGTTGCTCACCCGCGATCAGCGAGCCCTTTCCACGTATCAGGCGCTTGGGATCGACATCGAGCTGGTGGGCTGACCCGCGAGGTGACGGCGAGAAGCCCAGGGGGCCGTGAGGTGTGGCCCGCGAGCAGCAGATCCGCCAGATGGCGAAGTCGATCAGTTGCTGCTCGGCCGTGCCGTCGTTGTTCGTGACGATGGCGACTGGGGTCCCGGCGCCTGCGATGCGGTGAAACGGATTCGCTATGCCGCCATCCGTCTTCCCCGCCGACTGTTCGGAAAAGGGTCCGAAATGACCCAATCGCCGGAAACGTCCGCGGCCGACACACCGCTATGGTCCATGCATGGCTGAAATCACCCTTGGTGGCAATCCGATCCACACGTCCGGCGACCTCCCCGCAGCAGGTTCCGCGGCCCCCGCGTTCACCCTCACGAAGACCGACCTGGCCGACGTCTCGCTTACCGACTATGCCGGACGGAACGTCGTGCTGAACATCTTCCCGAGCGTCGACACGGCCACCTGTGCCACGAGCGTGCGCACCTTCAATGCCCGTGCGGGCGAAAAGGCGAACACGGTCGTGCTGTGCGTGTCGGCCGACCTGCCGTTCGCACAGAAGCGCTTCTGTGGCGCCGAGGGCCTGGAGAACGTCGTGCCCGTCTCCACGTTCCGGCACTCGGAGTTCCTCCTCGACTACGGCGTCCGGCTGGCCGACTCACGCATGGAGGGTCTCGCCGCGCGCGCCGTCGTGGTCGTCGATGTGGCCGGCAACGTCGTGCACTCCGAACTGGTGTCCGAGGTCGCGCACGAGCCGAACTACGACGCTGCGCTCGGCGCGCTCGCCTGACACAACCGCCGGCGACACGGTGATGGCCGGCGGAGCACTCCGATTGCCGGACCCGTCGCT
This sequence comes from Acidimicrobiales bacterium, assembly GCA_043734485.1. Lineage (GTDB taxonomy): Bacteria > Actinomycetota > Acidimicrobiia > Acidimicrobiales > JANYDT01 > JAYUDQ01. The sequence continues at coordinate 2,506 of JAYTFI010000722.1, forward strand.
GGGTCGTACTCGTGGGGCCTTCGGGCTCGCGGAAGTCGACCTGGGCGGAGCAGCACTTCGTACGTGCACAGATCGTCTCGTCGGACCACCTGCGGGCCGTGGTCGGGAGCGGCGAGGACGATCTGAGCGCCAGCGCTGACGCGTTCGCGCTGCTCGAACGGATCGTTGCCACCCGGCTGGCCAAGCGGCCTCATCGGCAGCGACTCGTCTGACGTTCGGACTGCACATCCCGCAGTCACCTTCCCCGGCGGTCCGTCCGCAACGGCCACTCATCTGCGCGCGATCGCGGCCGCGGCCGAGAACGCTGGATTCACGGCGTTGTACGTCATGGATCACTTGCGGGAGATCCCGCAGGTCGGTCGCGCCTGGGAGGACATGCTGGAGTGCTTCACCACCCTTACGTGGCTTGCCGCGGCGACCGAGCGGGTCCGGCTCGGGTCGCTTGTGGCAGCGATCAATCACCGCACCATTCCCCTCTTGGGCAAGACGATCGCCACGCTCGCCGTGCTCTCCGACGGGCGGGCGACGTGCGGCCTGGGACTGGGATGGTTCACAGCCGAGCAGCGTGCGCTCGGGCTCGACCTGCCGCCGATCCGCGAGCGCTACGAGCTCCTCGAAGACGCGGCGCGGTTCCTGCCGTTGCTGTGGAGTGCCGGCGCAGCCGCGTTCGATGGCCATCGCCTGCACGTGCGAGAACGCTCTGCGACCCGCGACCATTGCAAGCGCGCATACCGATCATGGTTGGCGGCAATGGCGAGCGGCGCACGCTCCCGCTCGTGGCACGCTACGGCGATGCGTGCAACCTGTTCGGTCAGCCCGAGGATGTGGCCCACAGGGTCCCCGTCTTGGCGAACATGTGCACCGACGCCGGTCGCACTCGCGGCGCGGTCGCGGCGACGCACCTGTCAACGGTGCTGGTCGTGACCGCGGAGAAGGCCGGGGATCGGGCACGGGGCGGCCGGGGCATCGAGATCAACGCTGGCACCGTCGACGATCACCGGATCCGCTTCGACGCGCTCCACGCGGCCGGCGTCACCAACGCCATCGTCAGCCTCGCCGACCTCACCACGGCCGAGGGCAGCCGCGCCGCGATCGAGCGGTTTCGGCTGCTCATCGACGCCTTCGCCACCGCCCCGGCCTGAGCCCGTAGCTGCCGAGAATGGGTCTCGTCCTCGCGTTCTTCTCCGCGATCGTCTATGGGTGCGCC
>JAYTFI010000723.1:0-5107 GCA_043734485.1 Acidimicrobiales bacterium
GGCGTTTCAGCTTCATCAGGCCTGAGTCGTGGCACCGGGTCCATCGCACGAGCGACGGCGACGAGCTCGGAATCGACGCGGTCATCGAGGCCGTGATCGATCGTCGCACCGGCCACGCCAGCGACGAGCATCTCTATGTCCGGCGCGATCGCGGCCTCCGCGAAGTGGCGGCCGCGTTCCTCCTCGACATGAGCGCATCGACGAGCTCACCGATCGTGGACCCCGACGCGCCGGCGCGCACGCCGATCGAGGACGACGCCGACCCGTGGGGCGACCACGACATGACGCCGCCGCCAACCGGCCGGCGCGTCCTCGACATCGCGAAGGACGCACTCGCACTGATGTGCGACGCCCTGCACACGCTGGGCGATGCGCACGCCGTCTACGGGTTCTCGGGGAAGGGTCGGGAGAACGTCGAGTTCCACGTGGCCAAGGAGTTCAGCGACGCGCCCTCCGCTCGCACGTGGGCGTCACTCGCGGCGATGCAGCCCCGCAGCTACACCCGCATGGGACCGGCGATCCGTCATACGACGACAAAGCTTGCCTCCCAGTCGGTGCGCACGAAGCTGATGATCATCGTGTCCGACGGCTACCCGCAGGACGAGGACTACGGGCCCGATCGCGCCGACAACGAGTACGGCCTGCAGGACACGGCTCGGGCCCTGCGCGAGGCCGAGCAGGCCGGCATCTCGACTTTCTGCATCACCATCGATCCGGCCGGCCACGACTACCTGCGGCGTATGTGCCCGGAGCAGCACTACCTCGTGATCGACGACGTGACCGCGCTGCCCGGGGAACTGGCCAAGGTGTACCGAGCGCTGACTGCGTCGTCGCGGGTTGCGGTCGGCTGATCCTCGCGACTCGTTCGCATTGGGCGCCGGAACAGCATTCCGGAACGCTCTCGAGGCCGCGGGTGAGTCGACGATCCGACTACGCGATCCGACTACGCGCCGTAACCCAGTTGTCGCCGACCTCGAACTCGGCGGACCATCGGTCAACATACAAAGCATCGAGATCGACCCCCGGTGCGCAGGATCGAAGCGATGTCATCCTGGTCCTGCGGGCGCCACGCAATGAGCTTGTGCACGATCACGTCCTCGACAGTGAGCAGGTGCGCGTCGCCGCTGCGCCGGAGTGCCTCAAGCTGGTACTCGACCACGGGCAGCAGGACGTCGACTTCGACGTCGCCACGACGGCAGAGCAGGAGATGCGCCGGCTCACCGGTGTCGGCGATCTCGTCGACCACGAATCCCGCGACTCGGAACGCGTCGACGATCCGATCCGACGTCCCGTCGACGCTCAGAACGAGGACATCCGCGTCAACGGTGAAGCGCTCGTAATCCCGATAGACGTTTCGCCGCGAGACCTCCGATCAGCGCCCAATCGACGGCGAGGGATTCGAGGATCGCCGCCGCGACCTCAGCAGAGTCCGAGGCTCCGGGCACGGACGTAGAACTCGTTCTCGGTCTTCGTGCGCTCCGGCAGCGGTTTGATGCCAGCCGTCGCGCGTCGCTGGTCGATGCCGACGCGGGTGACGGCTCGCTGCTGCGCCGAACCGACGCTGCCGGGTCCCTGGGCGCGGCCCTGACGGTCCAGTTTCGCTCGTGCGCGCTCGGTCACGAACGAAGCTTCGTACAGCCGTCCTCGTCACCGGTGCGTCCGCGGCGAAGGGGCCAGAGCTATGGCAGTACCGGCGCATGCTTCTCCCCTAACCATCCGACCCGAGCTGGCCGACTCCCGAGCCGTGCACGTGGTCTGCAGTCCTGAGCCGCTCGGGATTCAGGCCCGCGCGTACCCCATCGAATCTGCGGCCGCGATGGCCTTCTCGAGCGCTTCGTCGCGACCGAACTCGAGGCCCGCGATGTCGACGCCCTCGGTGCTCTTCTGGCCTTGGTAGTAGCGGGCCAACACGCCGTCGACGATGCACGCCGTCTTCCAGTGGTTGAACGAGACGTAGAAGTCGATGTTGCCGAGATCAACGCCGGTGCGGGCCGCGTACCGGTCGAGCAATTCGATGTCCGTCGGGTAACCGGGTGCCATCGACGGCTTCACCAACCGGCGACTCACCTCGCCCTTCTTGCCCCAGCCGTTGATGGCGTAGGCCAGGTCCGCAAGCGCATCGCCGAGCGTCGAGATCTCCCAGTCGATGACCGCAGCGATCTGCCCGTGCGCGTTCGAGACGCAATTGTGAAGGCCGTAGTCGCCGTGTACGACGCGGGCCGGACCCTGCTCGGGCGTCCGATCGGAAAGATATGCGTGCAGACGTTCGATGTCCGGCCGCTCACACGTCTTCGACGCGTCCCACGATGCCTTCCACCGCTTCAGCTGACGACCCACATAGGCATCCGGACGGCCAAGGTCACCGAGCCCGACCGCCTCGGGCTCGATCGCATGGAGGTCGGCCAACACGTCGATGAAGTGAAACCCGTGCGCTCGGCGGCGCTCTTCGGGAACGAGCTCCTCGACCTCGTCGGCGTTGTACAGCGAGCGGCCGACGATCGAACGCATCGCATAGAAGACCGCGCCCGTGACGGACTTGTCGTCGCACATCGCGAGCGGTTCCGGGACCGGCACGGGCGTGGGCCAGAGCGCGGTCATCACCTTGAACTCCCGGCCCATGTCGTGCGCGCTCGGCAGCAGTTCCCCGAGCGGCGGGCGACGCATGACGAACTGCTCGCCGTTCGCGTCCTCGACGCGATAGGTGAAGTTCGAGTGCCCGCCGGCGAGCTTCGTCCAGGTCAGCGGCGGCGTGATCCATTCGCACCGCTTGAGGAGCCACGGCACGACGGCATCGACATCGAAGCCGACGGGAGCGTTCGGATCAGCTGGCGGGGTCGCTTCGTCATTCATTGCGGCCAGTTGAGCACGGCGGGCGCTCGCGGCTCCAAGCGAACCGGCGAGGCCTTAGGGCGTCCGGCCGGTGAACGCGATCAGCTTGGTCTGCACGTCCGCATCCTCGGGAACATCGACGCGAGCGCCGTAGTGGCCGCTCGATCGCAGCGCTTCGTCATAGGCCAGGATGCCGTTGTACATGCCCTCCACCTCGGTGGCGTCGAGCGACTCATCGAGGCCCGCGGCGCGGGCCAGATCCCAGGTGTGCACGAGCACGTCGCCAAGGATGAACATCCCGATCGCCGTGTCCAGAGGATGTGTCCCCGCCTGGGGATGCGCGAATGAGCGAGTCGCCACATGCGGGTCGTCGAGTACGGACTGGATGCCGTCGCTGAGCACGCGCCACGCGCCGACCGGGTCCACGTCGACGGACGGACCAGTCGGCAGCCTCACGTTCGAGCCGGTCGCGAGGAACGGCGGGACCCAGTCGACGAGATGGCGGATGACGTCGCGGGTAACCCACCCATCGCACGGTGCCGCGTTCTCCCATGCGGCGTCCGAGACCTCGGCGGCCCGCTCGGTGAAGCGGCCGGCGACGCTCCGGTAGCGGGCCGCGACCGCGTTCTCGGCTGCTCCGGAGCTCGTCCCGATCAGTTCGCCAGTCAGTTCGCCAGTCAATTCGCCGAGGATGTCCTCGACGCGGTCGAGCGTCGGCTGCATTCCCGCTTCCATGCCCGAATTGATGTGGCCGTCACGGTTCTCTTTGCTGCGATGCAGGACGAGCGCCGTGAGCATGGTCTGTCCGTCGTGCTCTTCGAGGGTAAGGGTATTGAGCGCCTCGGCGTCGGGGTAGCCCTCGAACACTTCAGTGGACACGAGCCGGTTCGGTGCGGTGATCTCCTGGTACGTGCCGTGCCAGCCGAGCTCGGCACCATCCGCGGCGCGAGTGACGTACCGCCAGGTTCCACCGACCCGAAGGTCGATGTCGCAGACAACTACCGGAGCCTCCTCGCGACCCCACCAGCGGCGTACGTGCTTCGGTGCCGTCCAGACTTCGAACACGAGGGCCGCGGGGCGTCGAACACCCGAGTGATCCTGATCTCGAGGTCGGATGGCAGGGTCACGATGGCGGAGCCGTAGCGGGTGGTGATGGTGGTCATGGTTTGCCGTCCTTTTGTCGGAGCTCGGCGAGGTAGTCGTCGAGACGGTCGAGTCGTTCGTTCCAGAGGCCTTCGAAGGCGCGCAGCCATTCGTGGATCGGCTTGAGCGCGGGGCCGTTGACGCGGTAGAGGCGCTGTCGTCCGACGGTGCGACAGCGCACCAGGTCGACCGTCCGCAGTACCCCGAGGTGCTTTGACACCTGTGGCTGCGTGAGGTGGAGGCGCACGACCAGCTCGCCGACCGCCACCTCACCGCCGGCCAGGGCATCGAGGATGTCGCGGCGACTCGATTCGGCGATGGCGTTGAACGCATCGGTGGTCGTGGGGGCCCGGGACACGTTCGGAATCATATGCCGATATCAGAATATATCAAGCGATGTTCGCGATCAGGACGATCGGAGTAGAACCGACACCGACCGGTCCACTGCTCACCGGCAGAAAGGCCTGACCATGGCTACGCAGGGCTTCCTCGGGATCTACGTCGAAACAAGGGACTACGGCGCTACCTCGGCGTTCTGGCGATCCCTCGGCTTCGCGGTCCAGTTCGAGACGGATCACGGCTCGGGCCAGTGGGTGCATCCGAGTGGTGGCCCGTACGTGTTCATCGCACAGCGCGAAGACCGCGCTCGCCCGCTCGAGACGCATCCCATCCTCGGCGTCGACGACTCGACCGCGTTCGCACAAGACCGGTCGTTCGACTACCTGCACGGCTTCGAGCCACGACATTGGGGCGTCGTCGAGGCGACGATCGCCGACCCCGACGGGAGGCCGGTGAGCCTCCAAGCGCCATCGCCGGAGGGCGTCGAGAATATCGATGCGGAGGCACACCATAGGGAGAAGTACGGCAGCTGACCGACTCGAAGCGCCCGCTCGGGACGCTCCACGCTCAGACTCGCAGCACAAGCAGGAACTGCCCGCCCCCGGCTTCCACACTCGCCGTCGCGTCGAGCTCCGGCGCCAACCGGGAGATTCGGTCGACGAGCCACCTGGCGGCCTCGTTCCCGTCGGCCAACGAAACGCAGCGGGCCATCAGCTCACGGCCGCCCTTGCGCTCCAGTCGCTCGACGCTGGTGATGATCGGCGCGGGATCGACGACGAACAGGTGATCCGGCCAC
>JAYTFI010000724.1:0-2679 GCA_043734485.1 Acidimicrobiales bacterium
CGCCGTGACCGATGCCGATGTGCTCGCCCTGTTCGAGTCGTGCGACGCGCTCCTGCATGGCCACTTCGTCCTCACCAGTGGCCGCCATGCCGACACCTACTTCGAGAAGTTCGATGTGCTGCGCTGGCCAGACCACGTGCAGGCGCTCTGCACGGAGATCGCGGCCCGGATCGTGGCTGCTCCGATCACGGTCGATGTCGTGCTCGGGCCGACGACACTCGGCATCGTGCTTGCCTACGAGCTGGCCAAGCAGCTCGGCGTGCCAGCCGCCTATGGCGAGAAGGGCCCTGACAACACCCGCTTCACGAGACGGCCCGACCACATCCCGGCCGGAGCGCGAGTGCTCGTCGTCGACGACGTGCTCACCACTGGGGGTTCTATCCGGGAATGCATGGCGCTCGTGGAATCCGTAGGCGCGCATACGAGCGGGGTAGCGGTGCTCGTCGACCGTTCGGGCGGCCGCATCGCATTCGGGGCCGCGCCGCTCGTGAGCGCGCTCAGCCTCGATGTGCGGAGCTGGTCACCCGACGACGTGCCCGACTGGCTGGCTGCGGTCCCGGTTTCGCGGCCGGGCTCAACCGGTAAGAAGGCGTAGGGCGGGCGTCGATCTCTCTTCGGGGCCGCCCGCGGGACTACTAACGGCCGCGGAACGTCGGCGGACGCTTTGACACGAAGGCGGCCATGGCCTCGACCGCGTCGGTGGTGGACGCGATGGTGACCGTCTGGGTCCAGCCCTCGGCCTCGAGGGCCTGATCCATCGACATGTGGCTTCCCTCGTTCAGAAGGCGCTTCGTGAGCCGCAGCGCAATCGGCGGACCGGCCGCGAGGCGACGGGCCCAGTCGTCGACGAAGGCGTCGAGCGCGTCGGGCTCGACGACCCGGTTCACGATCCCGATGCGCTCGGCCTCGGCCGCTGAGATGACGTCAGCCAGGAACGCCAGTTCCTTCGCCTTGTGCAGACCGATGAGGCGCGGCAGCAACCAGCTCGCCCCGAAGTCGATGGCCAGGCCGCGCTTGGCGAAGATCTCGCTGAAACGGGCGTCGCTGGCGGCGACGATGAGGTCGCAGCCGAGCGCCAGGTTGCAGCCTGCACCAACGGCCACGCCCCGCACCTTCGCGATCACCGGCATCGGCAGCCGGTGCAACGCGAGCGCTACTTCCGAGACCTTGCGCATGGCGATGAGCTGATGCGGCTTGTCCTCCTTCGCCGGACCCGACAGGTCGGCACCGGAGCAGAAGTCACCGCCGGCGCCGGTGATCACGACGACGCGCGCCGCGAGCCCGTCGGAGAGCTGCCGGAGCACCACGAGCATCTCGTCCCACATCTGCTCGTTCATGGCGTTCTTCTTCGACGGGCGGTTGAGTGTGATCGTGACCACGCCGTCATCGTCACCCGAGCCGTGCTCGACGATCAGCGTCTCGTAGCTCTGCGTTGCGCTCATGAATGCGACCGTACCCGGACCGGGTCTGCAGAAACCCATCCGCCAAACGCCATCCCCACCGCACGGTCGTCGGTTGCGAGCAGGTCGGCGCATCGGGTCGCGGAACGACGTCTGCGCTCTCATGTCGGCGGCAGGGGGGTCTCCTGCATTCCCGCCGATACGTTTCCGACGGTCCGCGGTCGGAACGTCGACCGGCTCCCGCCATTCTCCGGTGCGATGTCGTGGTCGTCAGCGACGTCGTGCAGCATGCGAGCCCCGCGTGGTGGCCGGTTAAACAGCGACGACCTCGACGAAGTTGTCGAGGGCTTTGAAGTCGTCGGGATTGCGCGTGTAGAGAGGAAGCTGAGCGGCGTGAGCGGTGGCCGCGATGAGCAAATCGACCACGCGGGCGCCACGCGCCTTGCGCCCACCACCCACCACTGCGGCGTAGATGCGACCGTACGCTCGGGCCGCGTCGGCGTCGAACGGGAAGGGCTCGAAGGTCGCTTCTGTTCGTTGCAAGCGGTCTTGGCGGCGAGCGCGTTCGTCAGGATCTGACGTTGCATGTGGCCCGGCCGCCAACTCGGCCATGGTGATCGCGCTCACCGCCATCTCGACCGGTAGTCGCTCGGGATCGAGCTCGTCGAGGTCGATCACCACCGACGTGTCGAGCATGCCTTGCGCGTGTCGTTGCTCAGACACGTGGCTCGATGTCCTGCGTCACGTACCGGTCGAGGTCCTCGCGGAACCTGCCGGCGTCGATGGCCGGCGCGTGCGAGAACGCGGCCGCGACGTTGTCGCGGCGGACGAATCGACGGCGCCGCAACGGAATCAGCTCACCGACCGGCACCCCGTTGCGGGTGACAACGAAGGCCTCGCCTTGGTCGAGGCGGCGCATGATCTCGCCGCTGTCGTTGCGGAGCTCTCGCTGGGTGATCGTCTCGGCCACGTTCGGAGCGTAGCACGCGTGCGACACCGGTTTCCGCGCTCAGTGAGGTCCGCTTCGGCCATCGCGCAGCGATTCGAGTGCACATGGCAGACCACCAGCCGCCACTTGCGCATCGTCGAGGAAGCTGGCCTAATTCCGATTCATGCCTCGCTTCATGGGCGAGGGCGAATCTACCGACTGGATGCGGCGCGCCCGATATGGGCCAGTGCTGTGTGCGGCGGACACCGGAGCGGCTGCGACAGATCGGGTCAGTTCTGCCGGGGCGACGTGCGTCAAGCCGATATGGCCAACGCGCGCGAATGCCGGTGC
>JAYTFI010000725.1:0-11084 GCA_043734485.1 Acidimicrobiales bacterium
ACGGGCGCCTGCCTGCAGGCGGCGGCGGTGTGGCGGGCTCGCGAAGGCGGTCCGACCGACGGGCTGGTGGCCGAGCTCAGCGAGCGGTGGAAGCTGGGCAGCGGGACGGTGGTCGAACCGGACATGACCGTCGATGGCGCCGCGATCCGGCGGGCCTATGCGGTTGCCCGCGAGCGATGAGCACGCCTGGTGTGGTAGGCGCGCTTACTTCCTGTAAGCCTGGGCGGCAGCCGACGAGTAATCCTTCGTAAGTACACGTATGGCATTGCGGTAGGAGCCGTCGATCGCGAAGATCGTCGTCTGCGCCTTGGCGAGGCGTACCGGCTGGGAGTAGTCGATGGGTGAGCCGAGGCCGAGCGTATCGACCGGTCCGGTCTGCCTGGCGGCGCTCAGTACGCCGGCACGCGACAGGTCGTTGTTCGCGACGGCCTTCTCGAGAATCGCCTCGAAGGCGCGGGCCTGCATCCACCCATAGGTGAGCCCGACGTCGGGATTCTCGGTCCAGAAGCGGTTGTCGGAGTCGATCAGCTCACTCGTGATGCGACGGATGCCCTCCGCGGAAACGTCGTCCCACTGGGTGCCGTCGCCCACGACCCATGCGCCCTGCTCGAAGGCCAAGCCGGTGGCCGGTTGGACGAGCCGATCGGAGAAGCTCGCGCCCATGATGATCCAGCGCGGCGCGAACCCGAGCGCTTTCCCCGTGAGCACGGTAGCGAGTGTCTGCGCCGGGCCGACCGTGAGGAACACGGCCTGGCACCCAGCCCCCTTCAGCTGTCCGACGGCCGAGGCGAGTTGCGTCTCGGCTGCGCCGATCTGCACGATAGGACCGGCGGTGAAGCCAAGGCGATCGCGGGCGAAGCGGATTCCTTCGGTGCCGGCGTCGCCATAGCTCGTGGCCACCGAAACGCCGCAGACCGTCGCCTTGGGGTTCGCAACCGAGTCGAGAAAGTAGGCGATGCCGTTGATCGCCTGTACCTGGTAGCTGTTGCCGATCGGGATGAGGTTCGGCGAGAGTGCCCAGCGCGCCTCTTGTGAAGCCGGGCTGGCGGTCAGCTGCTCTTGGCGCAGCAGCGGTTCGACGGCTTCGACGTTCGGTGTACCGAGGATCGAGATGAAGCCGACCACCGAGCTCTTGGTTGCGTTGAGTTGTGTGACGGTCTCATTCGGGTCGTAGTTGGTCTCGGCCCGGACGAGTTCGATGGGGTAGCGCCCGGCGATTCCGCCGCGCCGGTTGATGGCCGCGACATGTGCCTCGATCCCCGCGCTGATCACTCTGCCGATAGTTCCCCATACGGGATGCTTGGTGGTGGTGAGGAGACCGAGGCGGATGGTCGTGCCGTCGAAGCCGACGGTGGGAACCGGCGCGGTACGTGCGACGGTCGCGGTGGTCGTAGGCACCTGCACGGTCCATCGGCCGGTCTTGCCTGTTGCCGTGCACACCACGATGCTGCCGTCGGCCCGGATGCGCTCGCTGCCGCGCTGGGCTTTGGTGCATGCGCCGTTTTCGGTCGGGCGCAAGGCCGCTGTCGTGGTCGGCCGGGAGGCGGCGGGTGGTGCTTCGGTAGAAGTGGGCGGCGAAGCTGTCGGCGCGGCCGGTGTCGGTGTCGGTTTCGGCGCGGCCGTAGGGGTCGGTGTCGGCGCGGCCGTAGGGGTCGGTTTCGGGACGGGGTTCGGTATCGGCGTGAGTGTCGTTGCAGTTGCTGGCGTGGTGACCGTTGGGCTCGCGGCGACCGACAACATGCGCGTCGCCGACGTGCTCGTCGGTAGGCGTGTGGTGCTCGAAGGCGCGGTCGCGAGCGTCGTGCTGGGCGCTGCGCTCGTTGCGCTCGTCGTGTTCACCGAGGCATCCGATCCGCCGCTCCGGATCACCTCGATGGGCTCGACCGCGGCATACGCGGTGGTTGTCGCGGCGGCAGTCTGCTCGATGCCTTCGGGCGTGCGCCCACACGCCGAGACTGCGATCATGATGCCGGCGAAGGCGATGGGGATCAGCCGTGCGCCGAACCCCTGTCGATTGCGGCCGCGCATCGTCACGGAGCGACCGCTTTCACCTTTTGGAGCCGCCCAGACTGCTCGCTCGGCAGAAACCATGTACGCATACGATCACTGTCGAGCGCGAGATCCGCGCAACCGTTTCCGTCGTGATCGCCGACGCCGACCTGCGCGTCGAGGACGCCCGTGCGGTCGGCCACGATCTCTACCGGCGCTGCGGCCGCGGGTTCGTCGGCCGCACTGTCGGGCCATGCGCTCAGGTAGTAGACGACCCCGGTGGTGGGCCGGTAGAGCGCCAGCGTGGCCCTCGTGCCGCAGAACCAGTTCGCGATGCGCAGTACGTCGCCAGGGCGTCCGGCCCTGTAGTCGGCCGTTGCGCCGCTGTCGAAGGACACGTTGACACCGACGCCGGTCTGACTGTACGAACGCACGCACTGAGCAGTGGTCTGGGGGTCGCACGTTGGCAATGCACGGACCCGGAGACTCGGCAGGCCGGTGTCGCGGCGGGTCCGCGCAAGCACGAGTGCTCCGCCAACCAGAAGCGCAACGGCAACCGCTCCCGCGATCCAGACGCGGCGCCGGCTCGGTGCCACGAGCGGCGACGCAGCCTCGAACACCTCGACACTCGATCGCCGTCGGAACGCCCGCGTCGTTCGGGCCGCACCTTTCGCCGGCTTTTCCGACCTCGACGCGCCTGCGCGGGTCGCATCAGTATGCGCGCTGATGGTTTCCGTCGCTGCATCGGTGCCCAGCAATGGCTGGTATTCGGCAGGCCGGCGCAGTGCCGCGGCGAATTCGTGCATGGTCGGGAATCGTTCCGACGGTACGCGGCACATGGCCCGTTCGACGACGGCCGCGAGCGGCCCGTGGTCTTCGAATCGCAGTGGATCGTGCGTCCCGACATCGGCTGCCCGCAGTACTGCGAGCGGCGTGGGTGCGTCGAATGGCAGCCGGCCGGCAAGCGCTTCGTAGGCGACGACGGCTAGCGCGTACTGGTCGCTGGCCTGACTCGGTTCTGCGCCGTCGGCCACCTCAGGATCGAGGTACCCGGCCGTCCCGAGGGCGAGGTCGGTATTGGTGAGGCCGGTGTGGGCGGCATCGCGGGAGATCCCGAAGTCGGCCAGCAGCGGCAGACCATCGCTTGTGAACAGCACATTTTGGGGCTTGATGTCACGATGCAGGATGCCTTTGCGATGCGCGGAGTCGAGTGCCTCGGCGATGGGCGCGAGCACGGCCGAAGTCTCATCGGGCGTGAGCGGTCTGCTCGCGATGCGCTTCGCCAGCGTGCCGTTCGGGGCGTACGACATCACGATGGCGATGCCGTCACCGTCATCGATCACCTCGAGGATGCGAACGACGTTCGGATGGTCGAGGCGGGCCAGCGTCTCGGCTTCGCGGCGAAGGCGGTCGCGTTCCTCGTCGCTTCCGAGCGCCCGCACCCGCTTGATCGCCACCTCGCGATCGATCCCACTGACCGACCGCGCCAGGTACACCGCACCCATGGTCCCGTGCCCGAGAAGTCGTTCGAGCCGGTACCCCGCCACTAGTTCCGATTCGCCGCGTGTCATTCCGGACACGTCCTCTGGCCATGACCTCGCAGGATGCGAGAACAGAACGACCCCGCCGGGTGAGGAATGAGCACTGCACTGAAATAGCATGAAACATCGAGTGGACGCAACGGGCAATCCCGAACTTTGGCGGCGAAAGCCGCTACGACCGGCTTTCGCCGACAAAGTTCGCGGGGTCGACCTAGCCTCCAGCGCCCCGCTACAGCCCCGCTACAGCCGCGCTAACCAGCGCTCCGCCTCGGCCGCGCGCCGCCGCAGTGTCTCCGCCGTCGCCTCGTCGATCCGCTTCAGCCCCACCGTCCGGTTGAGCTGCCCGTTCACCTGCGCGTGCGTCATCCCCGTGAAGCGGACCAGCTCACGGGCCAGGTCGGCATTGCGCACCCGCAGCGCCTCCTTCTGCTCGAAGCGCGACAAAATGCCGGGGCCGCCAGTGCCGTCAACCCCCGAGCCGTCGAGCCCGCCACGCGGCCCACCCGGCGGGGCCAGTTGCACGAGGTCGACCAGGAGGTCGGGAGCAAGCCCCAAGTAGTCACCCGCGTCACCATCCTCGTGCTCGCCGAGTTCCTCGTAGTCCTCGTCGAACACGCCGTGCTCGGCATGGCCGCCATCCGCGATTGTGGCCGACAGCGCCTCGAACAGTGAGAGCTGCTCATCGGGCTCGCCCACCGGCTCGTCGAACGCCGTCTCGTCCTCCGGGCGGGGGCCGTCGAGCGCATCGCCCGCGTCTTCGGACCGGGCCCGCAACGAGTGCTTGCGGGATTCCGCGATCTGGGCCGCCCACGTGCGCAGCCGCGGGTCGTCGGGGATGAACAGATAGGCCTTCTGCCGTCGCAAGCCGCTGCTCCAGCGCACAAGCCGTCCGACGGCCTGGCGGAAGAACAACTCGGTGGTCGTGGTCGTGGCATACACGCCGACGGTGAGCCGAGGGATGTCGACACCCTCGGACACCATGCGCACGGCGATGATCCACGGTTGATCGCCGACCGCGAAATGGGCGATGCGATCGGACGCATTCGGGTCGTCGGACAGCGCGATCGTCGGGTTCACCCGCAGCTTCCAGCGCATGAGGTCGGCGATGGTGCGGGCGTGCTCCTGGTCGGTGGCGATGATCAGTCCTCCGGCATCGGGGCGCTTCTGACGGATCTCCAGCAGCCGCTCGTGGGCCTGTGAGAGCACGGCGGGCAGCCAGTCGCTCTGAGGCGACAGCGCGGTACGGAGGCGCTGTGACGAGCGTGTGCGGTCGAGCGCGTCGTCGAACGAGGCCGAGTTCAGTGATCCGTCGGGTGCGACCCATTCCATGAACCCGTTGATGCGCGGGAAGTAGACGGGCCGCACGACGCCGCCATCACGCAGCGCGTCGCCATAGCCGTACTCGTAGTCGGCATTCGCCTCCTCGATCGTGTAGCGGACGAAGGGGATGGCTCGTGTGTCGGACCGGAACGGTGTCCCCGAAAGTGACAGGCGGCGGTGGGCCGACTCGAAGGCGGTGAGGACGCTCTCGCCCCACGCGCGCTCGTCGCCGGCATGGTGGATCTCGTCGAGGACGATGAAGGAATCGGCGGCGAGTCCGCGCAGTGCGTCCGCACTCGTCGAGACCTGCTGGTACGTGGTGACGATGCCGTGCATGTCGCCCGCCGGACGGCCGCTGGAGGTGCTCCACTGCGGGTCGAGCTGCAGGCCGAGCCGAGCCGCGGCTTTGGCCCATTGCGTCTTGAGGTGCGCGGTGGGGGCAACGACGATGACCCGCTTCGCGCCACCGCGGAGGGCGTGGAGCCCCGCGACGACGGCGAAGGTGGTCTTGCCTGCGCCCGGGGTGGCCACGGCGAGGAAATCCGGATGCGGGTGCGCGTGGAAGCGGTCGAGCGCCTGCTTCTGCCAGGGGCGCAACCGGACGACTCGTTCCATGGGGCGGTCGATCTTGGCATGCGATCCGCGGTCGGCCGCGCGGACCCGGCCTGCGGGACCATGGCGAGCGTTAGATCAGGGAGTTGCGGATGGCGTAGGCGACGGCATGCGACCGATTGCGGAGCCCGAGGCGGCTAGTGACGTCGTGGATGACGTTCTTGACGGTCCGCTCGGAATAGCAGACGACGGCCGCGATCTCGTTGGTGTCGAGGCCTTCGCCCAGCAGCCGGAGGATCTCGAGCTCCCGCTCGGAGATGCCTGACATTGTGATCCCGCGAGGGCCGAGCACATCGCGCTGCATGCTGCCCACCCGCTCCAGAAGGGCGCCGAGGAGATCGGGTGGAAGCGTGCCGTCACCCTTGGCCACGCCTCGGACGGTATCGGCGAGGATTGCCGCCGTCGTGTCGGCCCGGCGCAGGAACGCGCCCGCACCGGCTTTCACCCCGGCCAGCACATCTCGCTCCTCGAGCACGGTGGCGATGACGATGACCCTCGGCACGCCGTTGCGTTGAATGCCCCGGATGATCCGCAGGGCCTGGTCGTCGATCGAGTCGACGACCACGACGGCGACGCGGGCGGCGTCGACGTCCTCGACCACATGGAAGTCGATCTTCGAGCGGAGCTGGCCGGCGACCCCGGTCTGCAGCACCGAATCGGTGGCGATCACGAAGATCGCGAGGCGCGGGGTCGGGGTGGCGGACGGCGGGGTGGCGCTATGGAGCGACGAGGGGGAAGACGGCGGTTCGAGGGGCATCGGGGACTCCAGGCCTTGGTGGTGGTTGGCTGGGTCATCTTCCCGGGGCGTGCTTGCGGCGCCGGTACGCAGACCTTGCATGCCGCGCTCGCGGCCGGCCCCGTGACGCAAGGTTCGCGTCGAGTCGCGTCGTGCTGCCTGTGTCGGAGATCAGGGAGCAGACGCGATGAACACGGAGGAGCGGTAGTAGCGCAGCTCCTCGATGCTCTCGCGTATGTCGTCCAGTGCTCGATGTCCGCCGGCCTTGCGGGGCGCGGCCTTGACCACGGCCGGATACCAGCGGCGGCTGAGCTCCTTTATGGTCGACACGTCGACGCTTCGGTAGTGGAGGTAGTCGTCGATCTCGGGCATCCACTGGGCGAGGAAGCGCCGATCGGTGCCGATCGAGTTACCGCATAGTGGGACCGACCGTGGCTCCTTCAGGTGCTCCTTGAGGAACGCGAGCGTCTGTTCGTGGGCGTCAGCCAGCGTCACGGTCGACACCTTGATCGCCTCCAGAAGCCCGCTACGGGTGTGCATGCCGACCACGATCTCGTCCATCAGCGCCAGTTCGTCGGCGGTTGCGTGGAGCACGAGGTCGGGCCCTTCGGCGACGATGTTCAGCTCGTCGTCAGTCACCAGCGTGGCGATCTCGACGATCACGTTGCGGACAGGATCGAGCCCTGTCATCTCCAGGTCCATCCACGCAAGCATGCGCTCGACCCTACCCGGGAGCGGCCGGAACCCGGGGTTTCCAGACCCGGTGCAGTGAAGCACGCGTGTCGCCACCTACCATCGGCGGCGCATGAGCCCGAGCGGACGCGACCCAGGATCGGATGTCGAAGCCGGTCCGCTTCTCGTCGCCATCACGCGCCTTGACCCCGATCTCGCGCTGCCCGCCTACGCGCGCATGGGTGACGCGGGCCTTGACCTTGTGGCCCGTACCACCGTCGTCCTCTCCGCCGGTGGCGGTCGTTGCCTTGTCCCGACCGGAGTTGCCGTGGCCATCCCACCCGGACATGCCGGTCTCATCGTCCCCCGCAGCGGGCTCGCGGCGCGCCACGGCCTTTCGATCGTGAACTCGCCCGGCCTCGTCGACAGTGGCTACCGAGGGGAGCTCATCGTGGCGCTGCTCAACACCGATCCGAACAAGGACATCCGCATCGAGCGCGGCGACCGCATCGCCCAACTGGTGATCCTCGCCGTCCCCGCGGTGCGCCTGATCGAGGTCGCCTCGCTGCCCGAGTCGCCCGGCGGCGAGGGATCCCGCGGCACCGGCGGCTATGGGCACACCGGGCGCTAAGGCCCTCGCCGTCCGGCTTCTGAGGAACCTGAGGAACTATGCCAACATATGATTTCGACAATGTCGACGAAGCGGCACTGCGGGCGAGCCCGTCTTCGAAGTGGAACCGCCACGACGCCGACGTGCTCCCGGCGTGGGTCGCGGACATGGACTTCCGCGTCGCACCACCCATCGACGCCGCGGTGAGGGCCATCGCCGACTCGGGACTGCACCTGTATCCGCGGTCGAGCACCTACGACGACGTCGCCCTTGCCTACGCAGAGAGGAGCCGGAGCCGCTGGGGCGTCGATGCCGACCCCGAGCTCGTCTTCAATGTGTCCGAGATCGTGCAGGCGATGCACGCGGCCACGCTGGCATTCTCGGAGCCCGGCGACGGTGTGCTCATCTTCACGCCCGTGTACCCGCCGTTCCTCGCCGTTCCGCTCGACCAGCGACGGGTGATGATCGAGCACCGAATGGCGGCCCGAGATCATATGTACACGTTCGACTTTGAAACGCTCCGTGCGCAGGTCGAGGCGACACGACCCAAGGTGTTCCTGCTCTGCAATCCGCACAACCCCGTGGGAAGGGTGTTCACCCATGCGGAACTGCGAGCGCTCAGCGAACTGGTCATCGAGTTCGACATGATCTGCGTGGCTGACGAGATCCACTCCGACCTCGTCTTCGAGCCACATCGTCACGTCGTTTTCGCCTCGCTCGGACAGGACGTCGCATCACGGACGATCACGCTCACGTCGGCCAGCAAGGCGTTCAACCTCGCAGGGCTGCGGTGCGCGGTGATGGGCTTCGGGTCGGCGTCGCTGAAGGAGCGTTTCGAGTCGGTTGTGCCGGAGGCGATTCTCGGGAAGCCGTCGACGGCCGGCATGGTGGCAACCGTCGCGGCCTGGCGCGAGTGCGACGACTGGCTCGCGGCCTGCGTCGCTCACCTTGACGGCAACCGTCGTTACGTGGTCGGCGAGGTGGCTCGCCGCCTCCCCGGCGTCCGCTGCATCGAGCCGGAGGGCACATACCTGGCCTGGCTCGACTTCACGGCGGTCGGCGGTGATGTGGCCGCGGCGGATTCGGTGGCGGTGGTTTCGGTGGCGGTGGGTTCGGTGGGGGAGCGGTTGCGGGAGGAGGGCCGGGTGGCGCTGAACGACGGGCCGACGTTCGGCACCGGCCTCGAATCTTTCGCCCGCCTCAACTTCGCGACGTCGCGTCCGATTCTCACGCGGGTGATCGATCGCATCGAGGCGTGGGTCAAACGCTGACGGGCCCTGATGGCAACCAGATTGCGGTGCCGTCGAGGTCGCACCTGATTGCGACGGCGGTTCCCGCTCGGTGCTGCGCCGCGACCACAGCAGCCGCCGCAGCATCGAGCGAGTCGTGGGACCACAATGGGAGGGTGGGATCGCTCAGCCCCACGGAGCGTAACGCGCTGACCCTGGCCGCGACCCCTCCGGGCGTCGACTTCTTCGGGGGTCGGTGGCCGAGGAGGGTTACGAACACGGCGTGGGGGTAGACCTCGAGCGGGACGTGGCCGAGCGCCTCGGACCGGTCGTGCACGTTCGCGGCGACCGACATCCACGGGTCGAGCGAATGCGTCGGTGTCGCGAACGGCACCCAGATGCGTCGTCGGCGACCGAGCTCGACCTCGCAGCCTCGAGCGTGGCGGAACTTGGGCGCGAGTGTCGTGTCATCGGCGTAGGGTGCCGCGCTCGGACCGCCAGGACCGTCGATGGCGACCGGTGTGGCTGTCGGCAGCGAGGCCAGCAGTCGATCGAGTGTGTCCGCGTCGGGGTCCATCACCTCTGCGACGACAACGACGAGATCGCGGTCCAGCCCGACCACATGGAGACGGTTGGCGCCCACATCGATGCCGATTCCGGCGCACGCTCGCATGGCGGGAGTCTTCCCGATGCGAACGCATTCGTGTCAGAGACGCCGACCCCACACGCCGCGCCATCCTGGTCCGGTTGGCCAAGGGGAGGCGACGGTGAACGAGTTGGCGGAACCGTTTGCGATCACGGTGCAGGCCGTCTCGAAGCACCTCAAGGTTCTCGAGGTGGCGGGCCTCATCAGTCGGGGACATGACGGCCAGGCTCGACCTCGCCGCCTCGAACCCGACGCGATGGGACCGGCGATCGATTGGATCGAACGCCACCGCCAGGTCTGGACCGACCGATTCGACCAGCTCGAGGACCACCTGCGGTCCATCCAGATCGCGCCCGTCACACCCGCTGCCCCCAAACCCATCAGATCCAAGGAGAACCTCCGTTGAACAGCACCGAGATCACCGAACCCGCCGTCGGCGAAGTCACCTTCCGGCGCATCTATAACGCGCCGCGCGAGCTTGATGTTCGACTGCATGACCACCCCCGAGCACCTCACCCACTTCTGGGGCCCCGTCGGCGTGCACACGCCGGTCGAGAACATCACGGTCGACCTGCGGGTCGGCGGGGTCTTCGAGACCCTCATGATTGACGATGCGTCAGGTGCTGAGTATCCGAGCAAGGGCGTCTTTGTGGCGATCGATCGGCCGAACATGCTCGCCTTCGAGGAACCCGACGTAGAGGGGGCAGGCGCACGACCATCACGTTCGTGGACCTCGGCGATGGCCGTACCGAGGCTGTGACCCACCAGACGAACGTGCCGGAGATGTACCGCAGCCCCGAGGCGCTCGCCGGCATGCAGAGCAGCTTCGACCGTTTCGACGGCTACTTGGCCGAGCAGATCTGAACGAGCCGGTCTGCCGGCGGGCTGCATCCGTTCCGGCTCGAACTCGTAGAGTCCTCGACGTGCCCGAGCCCACCCGCCTGTCCAAGTTCAGCCGCTCGATCGACGGCCGCGTCGCCATCGTCACCGGAGCCGCCAGCGGGATGGGCCGCGCAACTGCCTATCTGTTCGCCGACGAGGGTGCGAAGGTCGCGGTCGTGGACCGCACGGCCGAAGGTGTGCTCGCTGTGGTCGACGCCATCCGCAACGCCGGCCGCGTCGCCGAAGGGTTCGTCACCGATGTGTCCGATCCGAAGGCGATCATCGACCTTGTAGCCGGCGTTCGGGCCAAGCTCGGCCCGGTCGACATCCTCATCAACAACGCCGGCATCGCCATGCCGTCACCGATCGAAGGCGACGACTGGCAGGAGGCGTGGGACGCGACGTTCCTCGTCAACGTCACCGCCCACGGCCGCCTCGTCCGGGCGTGTCTCACCGACCTGAAGCGCAATGCAGACGGGCGCATCGTCAACATTGCATCGACCGAAGGCCTCGGCGCCACCGCCGGCATGAGTGCGTACACCGCAGCCAAGCACGGTGTGATCGGCATCACCCGCTCGCTCGCAGTCGAGCTCGGTCCGACCGGCATCACCGTCAACTGCATCTGCCCCGGGCCGATCAACACCGGCATGACATCGGCCATCGACGACGCGGCAAAGGCCATCTTCGCCAAGCGTCGCGTGCCGCTACGCCGTTACGGGGATCCCGAAGAGGTCGCACAGATCACGCTCAGCCTCGTGCTTCCGGCCGCGAGCTACCTCAACGGCGTCGCCATTCCGGTCGATGGCGGCATGACGATCCGCAACGCCTGACGCGGTTCTGAGCGTTC
>JAYTFI010000726.1:0-2843 GCA_043734485.1 Acidimicrobiales bacterium
AAACCGGGCGAGCGCGGAGCGAGCAACGTGCTGCTCGTCCTCGACGAGGGAACACCGAGCATCGTCGACGGCGGCTTCGCCGTTGTCGAGTCCGTCTGCGCACATATGAATGCGGCGACACACGATCCGGCATACGTCGAGCGTTGGCTGGGGCATCGCAACGACTTGAGCCAGCTCGAGTCGGTCATCCGCAACGACATCGTCGTCGACACGATCGAGATCGCGGCGCCGTGGCGGACGATCGCCCGCGTCCACGAGGAGGTGACGGCCGAGCTGCTGAGCATCCCCGGCACGATGGTCGCAACGTGTCACCAGTCCCACGCCTATCCCGACGGCGCGTGCCTCTACTTCACGTTCGCCGGACGTCCCCCGACAACATCGACGGCACCACTCGACCGCGACTCGTACTACCGCACCGTCTGGGACCGGGCCACGACCGCGACCCTCGGCCACGGCGGCACGGTGTCCCACCACCACGGCATCGGACTCAACCGTGGCCGGTTCATGCGTGCCACACTCGGCGAGGGTGCGTTCGAGATGCTCTGCACACTGAAGTCCGCGTACGACCCGCTCGGCATCTTGAACCCCGGCAAGCTCGGGCTTCCCGATCCGTTCGGTGCCGCGGTGTGGCCATGAGCGGGGACGAGCCGCGGACCGACCTGTTCTTGCCCAGGGCCGTTCTCGGTGGTGCGCTCACCGCGCTGATCACTGCGGGAATGGGTCTCATCGGCGCGCTCGCGGTAGGCGGCGTACTCGACTGGTCGAGAGGCGCGAAGACGCTGATCGCATCGGTCTTCGCAATTGCCGGCTTCGTGCTCGGCGGGTTCCGTGCCGGTCTGCTCCAGCCGCCGGCCCCCCTCTCGAACGGCGCGGCGGCAGCAGTCGTCGCCTATGTCCCGCTCGGCATCCTGCAGCGGGTACTTTCCGACACCAGTCTGCGCGTGCTCAACCTCGTGTTCGCGAGCCTGCTGGCTGCCTCGTTCGGCGTGTTCGGCGGGTTCGTCGCCAACAACGCAAACCGTCAGCGCCGGACCAACAGCTGACGCACACTCAGGCGGGAGCGGTGGTGGTGGTCGCGGCGGGAGCTGGTGCTGCCGCCGGCTTGATGAACCCGGTGAGCGTGGCGGCAGCCTTGCAGGGGCCGGCCGTGTCGGGGTTCTTGCACACCACTTCGATCGTGAGCTTCTCGCCCGCTTTGTAGACATAGGGCGCCACGAAGTGGAAGTCGAGATCGCGGAAGTTCTCGAGCGCCGACTCGAGGAGGATGTCGTCGCCCCGCTTGACGCGAAGCAGACCGGTGTCACCCTTCGGGTTCTGCAACACGATGTCGGTCAGGTTGAACTGCTGCTTGGCGTCTTCCGCAGGAGTCCAGTCGCCGCTCTTCGTCTCGTTCGGCGCGGCCTCGATGGCGATGCGCTTCGCCGAGCTGACGCCGCCCCGGCCGTCGTCGCCCCCGCCTGCCCCACCGCCACCGGCTCCGTCGCTGGCGATCGTCGTTGTGGCGCCGCCATTCTTGGCAGCAGCGGCGGCAGCATCGGCGGCCGCCTTCGCCGCGGCAGCATCGGCGGCCAGCTTTGCCGCGGCTGCCGCGGCAGGATCGGCAGTGACCGCCGCCACGGCCTGCTTCGCGGCGTCGTCGGCGGCCTGCTTGACATCGGCCTTGGCCGCGTCGCGAGCGGCCGTGCGCACGATCGGCTTGAACGCGAACTGCCAGAGCAACAGCAGGGCGATGAGCCCGAGGACAAGGGCAAGGAGCAACCGCACGAGCCAGTGAGGCAGCACGGCCCGCTGCACGAAGAGACCGTCGGCCGTGAGCGTGCCGGCGCCTTTCGTGTCCGTGACGACCTTGAACGGGTAGGTGCGGTCCGGCCCTCGCAGGAAGCGCTTGTTCGGCCGCACCTCGACGCGCGCGAAGTTCGCACCACCGGGTTGGACGCTGAAGCCTGGCGGCTCGATCTCGAATCGCAACGCACCGTCGGCCTCGACACCCGACGCCGAGGCTTCGATGCGGCCATTCCCGCGGTTGTCGATGGCGAGCTCGGTCTTGGCCGAGCGGGCACCGCGAATCGTGCGCGGCACGAGTTCGGCGAAGCTGTCGCTGAACCCCCCGACCATGACCACGAGTTCCTCGACCGCTGAACCGTCGGGATCCTCTTTCGAGCTGACCTTGACGGCAACGTCGACTTCGCCGGTTGCCGTCGCCGAGTCGAGCAGCGGCGCGAACGTGAGCTCGACGGTCGCCTCGGCACCCGGGAAGAGCGGGATGACCGCCGGATTGGCGGTCGTCCATGCCGCCGCGGGACCGAGGATGTCGACATGGAACTCATCGACGACAGAGCCGGTGTTGCGGATGGTGAGCTGCGCCGTGGCGCGGCTACCCGGGGCGACCTCGACCCGGGCGACGGACAAGGACGCGCTCGCTGCCATGTGCGTAGGGTACCCGCCCGAGCCCGCCGAACGGTGTTGCCGGAGCGGCCCTTGAGGCAGACCCTCCTGCCCGATGAGGCAGACGGACCGACCCGCGGGGAGGACACCCCAATTCCCATTCCGGCCGAACGTCTGCCCGTCCGGGCAGGCGTTAAGTGCTTGAAAAGCCGACGAAAAGCCCGCGTCGGGATGATTTGCGGTATGAATCGGATCTCGGTCTACGTGTTCGCCCACGACCCCGTCCTGCAGGCCGGCGTCGCCAGCCAACTACGCGGACTCCCCGACATCGCCGTCGTCGCGGACGGTCGTCCGGACGACTCGCAGGTTGCACTCGTCGTGGCCGATGTCGTCGACGAGCCGACGACCACCGTCATGCGCGCCATTCAACGCAACGGCGTGCCGCGCGTGGTCGGCGT
>JAYTFI010000727.1:0-9928 GCA_043734485.1 Acidimicrobiales bacterium
CGTTCTCGCGGCGCTCGACGAAGCGGTGAAGGCGGACCTGATCCTCGAGGTTCCGAAGACATTCGGACGCTACGAGTTCGCCCAGGACCTCGTCCTCGATGCGATCCTGGCAGGGTTGTCGAACACGGCGCGGCGGATGGCGCATCGCGATGTCGCCCGGGCATTGGAGGCCCAGCCGTCCACGAATCCGGATCGGGTGAGCGCGTTGGCCCGGCATTGGCTGGGTGCCGGCGCCGGTGGTGACCTCGCAAAGGCCGTCAGGTGCGCGAGCGAGGCGGCACGCCGTGCGGAGAAGGTGGCGGCGTGGAGCGAGGCGGCGCGTTGGTACCAGCTCGCTATCGACGCGCTTGCCGATGCTCCAATCATCGATCCCGCCGCCGCATCGCGGTCGCGCGGCGAGCTGCTCGTCGCCCTGCACACGGCAATCTGGTGCGCCACCGACGGTGTCGCCGACCCCGCACTCATCGCCGAGGCGATGGACATCGGGCGCGCCCTTGACGACGGCGTGCTTTTCACGGACGCGGTACTCGCCTCGATGCTCACCACGGCTCGGACCGAGACCGTGCACCATGTCGAGGTCCTTGCGGAGGCGCTGGACCGGCTGGACAAGGCGCCCCGAGAACCCGACCCGAAGTCGTCGCGCCATCGCGATGGAGCCCGCGTACGGGTACAGAGCATGATGAGCGAGGCTCTCGCGTTCGCAGATCGGGGTGACGAAGCGGTGGCTGTGGCCCGCGATGCACTTCTCGCTGCCCGCACACTCGACGATCCGACGTTGCTCGCCCATGTGATGGATCAGTTGATCGCCGAGCTTCCACCATGGGCGTCTGACGAACGCCGTGCGCTTGTCGCCGAGTTGGCAGGTGCTGACCGTCATGGCGACCCCGTGCTCTCCATGCGAATTCACCATCTCGATGCGCTGGTCGCCCTCGAGGTTGGGGAGATCGAGCGCTTCGAGCGCTCGACCGTTGCCCATCTGGCGTTGGCCGATCGGATCGGCAAGCAGCGCTCGCGGGCCGGCGCCGCGCAGAAGCATGCGCTTGTTTCGCTGCTCCACGGTCGCCTCGACGAGGCCTCGACCCGGTCGAGGGAAGTGCTCGCCATCAGCCAGCACCCGAACTTCCAGCAGGGACAGCTCTGTCAGATCGCCCTCATCGACCGCGAGCGCGATGCGTTGGCAACCTCGGTTTCGCTGGCTCGCTCACTGATCGCCGATGCCGCCGATGTGGTCCGGACAACGGATCCGCTCGGACGCCACCTGTCGATCGCGGCGACAGCCGGCATCGTCCTCCTCGACCAGGGGGACCGCGCCGGAGTCCGGGCCGCGATCGATGTCTGCAGCAGCTCCCGGCTGGCCACGACCACGACGAACTTCACCTACACGTTCGGCCTCGCCGCGCTGGCCGAGCTGGTCGCCCATGCCGGGACAGATCAGGAGGTCTCCGAACTGCTACCCCTCGTGGCAGCGTGCAGCGGGCGTCATGCCAGCATGCTCGGCATCGTGACCCTGGGAAGCGTCGATCGGGTGCACGCCATGCTTCTTGCGCGCCAAGGCGACTCCGAGCGTGCACGACACGCCTTCGCGCGCGCCATCACGGATCACGACCGCGGCGGTTCTGTCGTGCTTCGGGCCCGAATACGCGTCGACGCGGCCCGATGGCTGGGAGGGCTGCCCGGGCGCGGGGCCACGGACGGCCTCGATCCTCAACGACTGCTGGACGAAGCGCAGCCCTTGATCGAGTTGCATCAGCTCACGCGATTGCGTCGCGAGCTCGGTGGGATGCGCAACTCCGCGAGGTCGAACATCCCCCCGGCTTGATCCGCTGGGGGGCGGAGCGTCCGATTCAACTGGCGGTCCGTGGGGACTGCTGGCCGAATCGCCGCCGCAGGGACACCTTGGCGGACACACCTTGCGCGAACCTTGCACGCCGCGCTTTCCGGCCGCAGCAGAACCGCGACTGCGCCGATCTTGGGTTCGCACGCTTTGGGACGCCGGTGGAGCCCTTGCTACGTTCGTGACACCCGTCACAGTCCCTACTGGACTCCCGCGCCCCAGGAGCTGCAATGCCCGACTTCCTCACGCTCTACGCACAGGCGATGGGCGACAAGCTCGCCCTCGTCGACGATCGGCCCGGCGTGCGTCCGCTCCACTGGAGCTTCGCCGAGCTCGAAGTACAGGCCAACAAGCTGGCGCATGTGCTGCGCGACCTCGGCGTCCAGCACGGCTCGACGGTCGTCACGTTCGGCCAGAACTCCGCCGGCTGGATCCGCATGACGCACGCGGCCCGCAAGGTCGGGGCCACTGCGGTTCCGCTCAACTACCGCCTGTCGCACGAAGAAGCGGCATACGTCATCGACAACTGCGACGCCGAGCTCGTCTACGTCGACGCGGAGTACGCCGCCTTCCTGGCCGAGATCCGCGACCAGATCCCGAAGGTCAAGCACATGCTCGTCTTCGACGGACCGGCCCCGGAAGAGATGCTCGACGGCGACAAGCTGATCGCTGCGGCACCGGGCCGCGAACCGGCCCCGCCCGAGAAGGAGGACATGGCGGCCACCATGATCTACACCTCGGGCACAACCGGCAAGCCGAAGGGCGCGTTGCGGCGCACGGCCGGCAACCCGCAACAGGGAGCGGCCCTCGTCGAGATGCTGCGCTGGCAGACCGACGACGTCTACATCACCACGGGCCCGCTTTATCACTCCGGTCCGCTCGGGTTCGGTGCCATCGCCGCGACGAAAGGCAACACCGTCGTCGTGCAGCACAAGTTCGACACCGCAGACTGGCTGCGCCTGGTCGATACCTACAAGGTGACCTCGACGTTCGCGGCACCGACGCCGATCCGCATGATCTGCAACGTCGCCCCGGACCTGTTCGAACGATATGACGTGTCGTCGATGCGGATGATGGTGGCCAATGCCGCCCCCTGGTCGATGGCATTGAAGGAGCAGTACCTCAGCCACTTCCCGGAGCATTCGCTGTTCGAGGTCTACGGATCGACCGAGCTCGGCGTCAACTGCATCCTCGAACCGGCCGATCAGCGCCGCAAGCCGGGATCGTGCGGCCGTCCTGCGCCCTTCGTGGAACTGGTGCTGTTCGACGACGACGGCAACGTCGTCGAAGGCACCGGCCCCGACCGGACCGGTGAGCTCTTCGTGCGCAGCTCGGCCACCTTCACGACCTACTACAAGGCCGAGGAGAAGTACGAGGCGGACCGTCGGGGCGACTGGCACACAGTCGGCGACATCGCGTACCGCGACGACGAAGGGTTCATCTACATCTGCGACCGGAAGAAGGACATGATCATCTCCGGCGGGGTGAACATCTACCCGGCCGAGATCGAGGCGGCCCTCGAACTGCACCCGAACGTGTTCGACGTCGCCGTGTTCGGCGTGCCCAGCGACGAGTGGGGTGAGGCCGTCCATGCGGTGATCGTGGCGCAACCCGCGGGCTCGATCACGGCCGATGACGTCATCGCCTATGGCCGGGAGCACCTGGCCAACTACAAGGTGCCGCGCACGATCACCTTCCTCGACGAACTGCCCCGCACGGGCTCGGGCAAGATCTTGAAGCGAGAGCTCCGGGCGCCGTTCTGGGCCGGCCAGTCGCGGATGGTCGGCTGAGGGCGGCTACGGGCTTGCGGGTGCGGCCGCGACCTCGTCGTCGTCGTCGTCCGGCACGACCAGTACGGGCCACGGGGAGCGGTGCACGACCTCGTAGGTCACGCTGCCGAGCAGTGCTGCTCGCAGCGGCCCCAAACCGCCATGCCCGACGGCGATGGTCTCTGCGCTGCGCGCTTCGGCCACGGCGATGAGGGCATCGGCGGGCCGTTGTCCGACGAGCTCGACTTCGATGCGGACGTCCGGCCACTGCGCGGCGAGCTCCGTGCGGATCTGCGACGTGGCCTCCTCGCCGATGACTGCGATGCGTTCCTCGAGCGGTCCGCCACGTGGTCCGAGGGGAGATGCCTCGTACCCGAAGACCAGCACGATCGGTACGCCCAGGCTGCTGGCCAGGCGTGCGGCGGTCCGCGCCGCGGCAAATCCGCTGCCGCCACCGCCGATGCCGACCACGATTCCACCGCTCATCGTCGAGCACCTTTCGTCGAATCTTTCATGGAATCCGGTGAGGAATCGGTCGCTTTGCGCTTCACATACGTGCCGAGAGGCGCGGCCAGTGCGTCCTCACCGTAGGGGTCCTTGACGAGCTCCACCGGATCGGCCCGGTAGGTGAAGAAGCGCGGGTACTTCGCCGCGCACCACAACATCAGCGGAACGCCACCGATGAGCAGCACCGTGCCGATCAGCAGCACCGTGCCGATTCCGAGCAGTGTCCCGTAGCCGTAAGCCGCCTCACGCGCATCCCACACGGTCTTGGCGAACACGTACAGCAGGACCATACCGCCGAACCCAGGAAGCACACCGAGGAGGACGAAGTTCTTCAGCGACCGCAGGACGAAGCGGCGGAAGTACACGATGCAGGAGACGCCCGTCAACCCGTAATAGACCGCGATCGCCATGCCCACGGCGGCAATCGAGGCGCTGTATGCATCCGTACTCGTGTTGTGGCTGATGACGACGAGCATGAGGTACCAGATGATCGAGATCGCACCGAACAGCCATGTGCTGAAGTCCGGCGTGAGGCGGACCCGGTCGATGCGGGCCAGCGTGGGCGGGACCGCGCCATGCGCGCCCATCGAGAGCATGGTGCGCGTTGCCGGCAGGATGGTCGTCTGGCATGAGGCTGCGGCCGAAGTGAGCACGGCGATGACGAGCAGCTTCACCATGATGGTGGGAAGTGCGACCTTGCCCAAGTCGTAGATGGCTTCTGCGGCGTGGTCCGTCACAAAGTCGGGGCCGAGAAGTGCGACTGCGCCGTATGTGGTGATGAGGTAGATGGCGAGCAGGATGATGGTCGAGAGGACGGCCGCACGGCCTGGCGTCTTGGCCGAATCCTTCGCCTCCTCGTTGACCGATACACAGGTGTCCCAACCCCAGTAGATGAATACTGCAACGACGAGGCCGGCAATGATCGCGGAACTGGACACTCCCGATGGAGATAGCCACGACAGGCTCGGCTTCACGGAGCGATACGTCTTCGAAACCCCTTCGACGTCGACCGTCTTGGTTGTTCCGGCAAACGCCTTGACGATGGCGATCACTGCGAATGCGCCCAGCACGACCAGTTCTGTTCCGAGCAGGATCACCTGCGACCTGGCCGACAGCTCGATGCCCTTCCAGCAGATCCATGTCATGGCAATGATGAAGACGATGCCGATGACGGTGGTGAGCCAGATGTTCTTGGCCGCGTCCTCGTCGAAAAGGAGCACCAAGTACTGGCCCGAGACGCCGGCGAGGTTCGGCATGATCACGAGATCGGCGACGATGCAGCCCCAGCCCGCTATCCAACCGGCCTTCGGTCCGAACGCCCGCACGCCCCAGGTGAAGTTCGTGCCGCAGTCGGGATCGGCTTTGTTCAAGTAGAAGAACGCGGCCGCGATACATCCCATGGGGACGAAGGCGAACAGCATGATGAACGGTGCCTTGGCGCCGACCTCACCGGTGACGAGACCGATGCTGGCCGCGAGGCTGTAGCCGGGAGCGGTCGAAGCGACACCGATTACGATGACGGCCACGAGGCCGAGCGAGCCACCCTTCAGCCCTTTGCCGGTTGTCGCTTCCTCGGCGGCGAGCACGCTTTGCGCCATCGGCGCCCCTTCCTCTTGCTGTCCGGACGTCGGGCGGCAACTCTTTCACAGCGCACTGCGAGGGAAAGAGCCGCGTCCGTCGTCAGTGGTCCGCCCAGCCAGGTGGTACAGCAATGGAATCGACGGGAGGAAGAAGTAGGCACCGCCCCGCATGGTCACGAACTGCTGGAGTCCGGCGACGCGCATGCGGGCCGGATCAGCGGGCATCGTGAACGTGTTCGGGCCGTCGCCGTCCCGTCGACCGAGGAGGGGGTCGCTCTCGCCGGGCGCAGCGAAGAGCGGACTGTTCAGCCAGTGGTGCTGCACGAACTCGAACTGGCGCACAAGGTCGGCGTTGAGGCAGGCGAAGAGCAGGCCGCGTTCCTCGCCGTCGTCGAGCAGCCCAGGTCGGAGCGGTGGGCCGAAGCTGCGACCTCGTCGGAGCAGGCGGTGGCGCTTCGTCGAATCGAGCGTGTCGGCGGGCGAATCGCGTCGCCCGTCGCGTGGGTTCGCCCTCCGGATGTGCGCG
Organism: Acidimicrobiales bacterium; assembly: GCA_043734485.1. Taxonomy (GTDB): domain Bacteria; phylum Actinomycetota; class Acidimicrobiia; order Acidimicrobiales; family JANYDT01; genus JAYUDQ01. The sequence continues at coordinate 6,217 of JAYTFI010000727.1, forward strand.
CCGATCGGGCACCGCTCACCGTCGGGATCACTGTTGGCGTATCCGAAGTCGTTGCTGGCACCGCCGTCGCCGTCACCGGCCAGCGGCGTCCCGTCGGTCCGGCGTCCGACCATCTTCTCGATCACGGGCAGACCGACCCGTTCTTCGAATCGGCGCAGTTCAGCGACATCCTGATGGAGTTCGCGCACGACCAGGAAGCTGCCGAGCGCGCCGAGCGAGCGCGTGGTCGAATCCGCGATGCCGATGACGAACTCGCCCGGATCCACCAGCGACCACTGGGCGTCGGATGCGGTCCGGATCGGCGGGGCGCCCCGCAGGACGGGCTGGGAGATGCCGTCGGTGAAACCGAAGTGCTCGCGGCTGTCGTCCGGCACGTAGGTGGCAAGTTCGCGCACGACCCGCATGCCCGCCCTCACCATGGAGTCGGTCAAATGGCCGGCATGGACCGCAAGGGTCGGCTCCGTTTCGGCGAACGCCACCACTAGCGCGTGCACCGGGTTCGTGAGGCCACCCCAGCTCCAGCGCTCCGGTGCTTGCGCGCCGACGTCTCCAAGGAGCCGGGACCGATGATCGGTGCACATACCTTCGGCGAAACTCTGGCCGAACGTGGTCAGATCGGCCCGGGGCAGGCCCAGGAACGCCAGTCCGTCGCTGGTGAAGGCGATCTGCGTCGCGATCTTGGAGGTTGCTGACTTCCCGGTCGGCCCGGCATTTGTCACTGTCGGTGCCAGTTGAGCCAGCCACCGCCTCGCTCGTTGCGGATCGTGAAAGGTCGCCATGATGTGGCGGGACAGCGGCATCGCGCCCAAGCCGAACAGCAGCAGTGCCTGCATCCGTTCGAGGTCTGCGGCCGCGATTGGCGCCGTGACGACGACTGCGTCCGAAGGTCGGTTCACACCGCGCGTGTCCATGCCTGCTCCTCCTTGGTGGTGAGCGTGGCGTGTAGGCCGTCGGCGAGAAGCGAGCTCTGGTCGATGTGCTCCACGCTGAGCGACGGGTAGGCCTGATACCAGACCAGCGACGGCAGTTGGCTGGTCCTGGCCCAAGCCTTGAATGCCTCGCCGTCAGAGGCCCCATTCCGTATGAGCCAACGCGTCCGGGGGAACCCGATCCCGTTCGACCACACGGCGGTGAGGCCGGTGTGCGCCTTCTCGATGAAATCGTCGAGGTAGCTCTCCCAACTCCCGTCGAAGTTCGACAGGAACAGCAGATTTCGACCGCCGTCGATGATCGACCAGTGGGCGAAATGGATCGACGAGAGCCGCCCCAGCCGACCCTTTGTGTAGATCAGGCGGGCAGCCAGGTTGATGACGAACAGGATGAGGCGCAGCACCGTCCGACGGAACGGCCCCGCCTTGACGGCGATGACGCTGGCAAGGTGGTTCTGGACACCGGTGCGGTCTTCGAATCGCTGCACCGACTCCAGTTGGGCTCGGCCGGGACGGGCAATGGACACCGGGTCGCGGCGTTCTTTGTACCGGAGCACTCCTGCGCCTGCGGTGACGAGGGTGAGCGCCGCCAGGAGGGACGCGGCAAGTACGGCGGCGGCGGTACCCCATCCGCCAGCCCGGACGATGATCCCGAACACGAGCGGAAGCAGCAGTAGGGCGAGGATCAAGGGGGCGATGCGCCGGATGCGCTCGCCGACCGTGAGGCGCGCTACGCGATGGTGTGTCGCGGATGGGTAGCCGGCGCCGCCCTCGTCACTTGGGGCCGTGAGCCGAGCCCGTACGTCCGCAGGCGAGTGGAACGTCACCCCGTCCGCCTGGAGCGTGTCGAGGGTCGTGCCAAGCCGGTCGTGCAGTTCGGCCTCCCGTCGGATCTGCGCCAAGGTGCGCCCAGTGTTCCCGACGTGGCGGGCGGCGGGCCACTGCACACGTGACCGCAGGAAGGCAACCATGGAGCCGTCATCCTCGGCGGTACCCGCCCATCCCTGGCACATCGCGAACACTGGGCGCAGCGACGGGCCGCAGCCGGCGACGAGCTTCACGAGTAGCGCATCGGCCCTTCCCTCACCGTTGAGTTCGAAGATCAGCTTTGACCCCGAGCGTGCATCGTCGTGGATCGTCATCGACGCGAAGTGCAGCGATGCAACTGCCGAGAAGTGGAACAGCTCATCGGCCGCAGTGGCGCGCAACAGCGCTTCCAGCGCGACGCGTCGATTGTCGACGATGGGGAGAAGGATCGTGAACACGCAGTGCTCCACGCGCTCGAAGGTACCGCCCAGAGCGGAGCAGATGCGCCATCCACCGCAGCTAGCTTCGAGATCGATGGATCTGACTGCGACCGAGCTGCACTTCGCCACGGTGTTCGAGGCAATGGCCGATGCATTCGGCGACGCCGACGCAGTGGTGCACGGTACCGAGCGGATGCTCTGGAGCGAGTACGACGACGCTGCAGCCTGCATCGCCGGGTTCCTGGAGGCGAACGGGATCGGCACCGATCAGAAAGTCGGACTGTTCCTCTACAACTCGAACGAGTACCTGACCGCTCAGTACGCCACGTTCAAGAACCGGGCTGTCCCCGTGAACGTGAACTACCGCTACCTCGACGACGAGCTCGCCTATCTGCTCGAGAATGCCGACGTCGAAGCGCTCTTCTTCCACGATTCGCTGGCCGACCGGGTCGCACGGGTTTCGGATCGGCTCCCGAAGCTGCGTGTGATGGTGCAAGTGCCCGAGCGGGCGGAGTCGGGCACGACCGGCCTTGTTTCCGGCGCCACGCGATGGTCCGACGCGATCGCCGCCGACCCGGCGCCGCGCCGCGCCCGCAGCGCGGACGAGGTGTACATGCTGTTCACCGGCGGCACGACGGGCATGCCCAAGGGCGTCATGTTCAGGATGGGCGACTTCGTGAACCGCATGCTCGGCGGTTGCTATGCGTACCGAGGATGGACGCCGCCCGCATCGCCGGCCGACATCCTCCCCTTTGCCCGAGCGCATGCCGAGCAGGGCGCCCGTCGGGTCAGCATTCCCGCCTGCCCACTCATGCACGGCACCGGGATGTGGCTCGGCGCGATCTACGCACACCTGCTCGGCGGATCGGTCGTCACCCTCGCCGGACACCACTTCGACGCTGACCATCTGTGGCGGGTGGCCGAACAGGAGCGTGCCGATTCGATCACCATCGTCGGCGACGCCTTCGCCCGCCCGATGCTCGACGCACTCGAGCGCGCGGCTGCGGCCCATCGTCCCTTCAAACTTGACGACCTTCGGGTGATCCAGTCGAGCGGAGTGATGTGGAGTGCTGAGGTGCAGAACGGGCTGCTGCACCATCTCGACGTCCGCCTCGCCGACTCCATGGGATCGACCGAGGCCGGAATGGCGCGGCGAATCGTCACCCGCGGCACACCGATCGAGACTGCGGTCTTCGAACTGTTGCCGACGAGCCGGGTCTTCACGGAGGATGGGCGCGAGGTGGTGGCCGGGTCGGGTGAGATGGGCAAGCTCGCGGCCGGGGCATGCGTGCCGCTCGGCTACTACAAGGATCCGGAGAAGTCGGCGGCGACGTTCCCGACGATCGCAGGGAAGCGCTACACGGTGGCCGGCGACTGGGCGTCGCTCGACGACCGGGGCCGCGTCGTGCTGCTCGGCCGCGGATCGAACTGCATCAACACCGGCGGCGAGAAGGTCTTCCCGGAAGAGGTCGAGGAGGCGATGAAGCGTCTACCCGACGTCGAGGACTGCCTCGTGATCGGTATCCCTGACTCGCG
>JAYTFI010000728.1:0-2570 GCA_043734485.1 Acidimicrobiales bacterium
CGGAGAACCGCTCGACCAGTGCACCGAGGTCTTTCCCTGTCGCCAGTGATCGGCCGCGCTCGTCGTCGACCGAGAACGTGATCCGAACGTCGTCAGGCACCCGGGCCATCTCGAAGTCGTCCGGTCCTAGGACGATGTCGACATACCCGCCGCTCGCCGATCGGATCGAGCCGGTCAGCCGGCGGGCGAGCAGCTCGACGAGCCGCCCATCGGCCGGAGAGAGCGCGGCGAGGAATGACGAGGCGTGCTCGTGGATGGGCACGAGATGACGGCGTGTCGATTTCGGAAGCGCGCGTATCAATGCTTCGACGAGGTCCTGTCGGCGGCCAGGGATCTGCCAGTCGAATCCCTGGTCGCCCACCCTGTTCAGCACCGGCAGCGGGATGTGCACGGTGACGCCGTCGCCGGCCTGGTTCGGCTCGTAGCGATAGGAGAGCTCGTAACGGCCGCTGCCCTGCACCCACTCGGCAGGGAAGTCCTCTGGTCGGATCGGGCCGTTCGACGAGTCGATCAGCTCGTCGGTCGTGAGGCTCAGGAGCTGCGGAGTTGTGCGCGACGTCTTCTTCCACCACTGGTCGAAGTGGCGGGCCGAGACAACCTCGGACGGCAGGCGCGCATCGAACAGGTCGAAGAGCGCTTCCTCGCCGATGAGCACGTCACGGCGTCGAGCCCGGTCCTCAAGCGCACGGACCTCTTCCATCCGCCGGACGTTGTCGTGGAAGAACGCGTGACTCGTCGTCCATTCACGTCCGACGAGGGCATGCTGGATGAAGAGCTCTCGCGCTACGACCGGGTCGACCCGCGCGTAGTCAACGGTACGTGCACTTACGATTGGGATGCCGTACAGAATGACCCGTTCGGTGGCCACAGCAGCGCCACGCTTCTCATCCCAACGGGGGTCGGAGTAGGAGCGCTTGGTCAGGTGTTCAGCGAGCTTCTCGACCCACGCCGGCTCGATACGGGCCGTCACCCGTGCCCACAGGCGATTCGTCTCGACCAGCTCGGCCGCCATCACCCACGACGGCGGCTTCCGGGCCAGCACCGACCCCGGGGCGATCATGAACTTCGCGTTCCGGGCGCCCGTGAACTCGCGCTCGGACGTGGTGCGCATGCCGATGTGCGACAGCAGCCCGGCGAGCAGCGAGAGATGGATACGTTCGGGTTCGGCTACTTCGGTATGCGTACGGATCTTCAGTGTGCTTACGACATCGCGGAGCTGCTTGTTGATGTCCTGCCACTCGCGGATGCGGAGGTAGTTCAGGTAGTCGGCCTTGCACAAGCGCCGGAACTCGCCCTTGGTGAGTGCCTTCTGCTGCTCCCGGACGTAGTCCCACAGCTTCAGGAACCCAAGGAAGTCCGAGCCGTCGACCGCGAACCGGGCGTGCCTCGCGTCGGCCGCCGGCGCGTGATCGGACGGCCGGATGCGTGGATCCTGGATCGAGAGTGCGGCGGCGATGACCATCACTTCGCGGACGCAGTCGTTGCGTTCCGCCTCCAGCACCATGCGTCCGAGGCGCGGGTCGATGGGCAGCTGGGCCAGCCTGCGGCCGACCGGTGTGAGGCGCTTGCGGACATCGGGCTCGTCCTGATCGAAAGCACCGATCTCTTCCAGCAGGCCGATGCCGTCGTTGATGGCTCGGGCGTCCGGCGGGTCGACGAACGGGAACGCGGCGATGTCGCCGAGGTCGAGCACGGTCGCCTGGAGGATGACCGACGCGAGGTTCGTGCGCAGGATCTCGGGCTCGGTGAACGGGGGCCGGGCGGCGAAGTTCTCCTCGGAGTAGAGGCGAATGCAGACGCCGGGTGCGACACGACCGCAGCGCCCTGCCCGCTGGTTCGCCGAGGCCTGCGACACGTCCTCGATCGGTAGGCGCTGCACCTTCAATCGACGGCTGTAGCGGGAGATGCGGGCGGTGCCGGTATCGACGACGTAGCGCACGCCGGGCACGGTGAGTGAGGTCTCGGCCACGTTGGTCGACAGCACGATGCGCCGGCCGCGATGGGGCTGGAAGATGCGGCGCTGCTCGGCCGACGTTAGGCGCGCATACAAAGGCAGGATCTCCGTGTCCGGGCCGCAGGAGCGGCGGAGCGCATCGGCCGTGTCGAGGATCTCGCGCTCGCCGCTGAGGAACACGAGTACGTCGCCCGGGCCTTCGAGCGCGAGCTCGTCGACTGCATCGGCGATGGCCTGGGTCTGGTCGCGCTCGTCGCCCGGCTCCTCGCCGAACGACTCGTAGCGGACCTCGACGGGGTACGAGCGGCCGGAGACCTCGAGGATGGGCGCAGGCCCCGTGGCCGACGAGAAGTGCGCGGCGAACCTCTCGGTGTCGATGGTGGCCGACGTGATGATCACCTTCAGGTCCGGGCGGCGGGGGAGGAGCTGGCGGATGTAGCCGAGGAGGAAGTCGATGTTGAGGCTGCGTTCGTGGGCCTCGTCGATGATGATCGTGTCGTAGGCGAGCAGGTCGCGGTCGCGGCGGGTCTCGGCCAGCAGGATGCCGTCGGTCATGACCTTCACCAGCGTGTCGTCGCCGACATGGTCGCTGAAGCGCACCGTGTAGCCGACGGCC
>JAYTFI010000729.1:0-4377 GCA_043734485.1 Acidimicrobiales bacterium
GGCGCGCTCGGCCCAGAGAAGCGGCGAGGCATCGGCGGTGTCGACGTCGAGCACGGCGAGATCGCCGTCGGTGTCGACCGCCGAGATACTCGCCTGGACCGTACGACCGTTAGCGAAGCGAAGCTGCGTAGTGCGGTCACGGAGGTTGTGGGCGCTGGTGAGGACCTTGCCGGGGCCGATCACGATGCCGGTGCCGCGCCCGTCACGGCCGATGGCGACGGTGGCGGAGGCGACGGTGGCCGCGGCATTTTGGGCGGCGGTGCGGAGATCATCGAAGGTCGTGCTGGACATCTGCTGCTCCTTAGCGGCTTGTTACTTGCATTTCGCAAGTTACCAGAGGTGGGCGTAGAGGAGTCACACTGGAGCATGTCTTCAGGTCCGACGTTCCGAGCGCCGCTGGAGGAGGCATTGACGCGAGTCGGCGATCGGTGGACGCTCCTGCTCGTCGACGCGCTGCTCGGCGGACCGCGGCGATTCAACGAACTGCAGAAGGCCCTGCCGGCCATCGCCCCGAACATCCTCACCAGCCGCCTGCGTCAGCTCGCACAGCGCGGCGTGCTCGTGGCCCGCCCGTATTCCCGCCGCCCGCTGCGGTTGCGCTACGAGCTCACCGAATCAGGGCACGAGCTGGCCGGCGCGCTGCGGCTGCTGGCGGCGTGGGGCGAGGAATGGGCGGGAGTCGACGACCCGGCCGTTTCGCTGCGACCCCGCGCCGTTCACGCCGCATGCGGAACCCCTCTCGAAGTCCGCCTCTGGTGTCCAACCTGTGGACTGCCGGCCGATGATGACGAACCGGCCCTCGGCCGACCGGCCGCAGGTGCGCACGAGGACGTCGTCTGGCTGTAGCTGTCGGATCGGGTCGCGGTCGGGACCAGTTCGTCAGCGCGCTTCGTAGTCTTCTTTGCGAGAGATGCTGCCGACGAAGTCGTGCGGATCGAATCCCTCCGGCGACGCGAGCTCCACGATCGGGTCGTCGCGGTCGTCCCACTCGAGACGCAGCGCCCGCGTGATGATGGCGTGCATCAGGTACATCGCGGTCACGTAGGTGAACTCGAATATCTGTTCATCCGACAGCGTCGACTTCAGCGCCTCGAACACGGCATCGGGGATCCGGCCCTACTGGTCGACGAGGTAGTCGGTGTAGGCCAGCAGTGCGCGCTCTTCGGCGGTGAAGGAGTCGGCCACCTGCCAACGCGGGATGGCGGCGGTGCCGCACCTTGCTCGCTGCCACCGGCGCGACGCCAGTGCGGGGTCCATCCCCGAAACTGTCACACCCCCTCTGTACGGTCGTCCGCATGTCAGGCCTGCCTCCCAACCACGAGCACTCCCCCGTGCTGGCCGGGCTGCTCGAGGGTCTGAACCCGGCGCAGTCAGCGGCCGTCACCAGCGCCGCACGGCCGCTCGGCATCTTGGCCGGCGCAGGGTCCGGCAAAACGCGGGTGCTCACCCGTCGCATCGCCTACCGGGTGGCCGAGGGCACGGCCGATCCGGCCCGCGTACTGGCGCTCACGTTCACCCGCAAGGCCGCGGGCGAGCTGTCCCGGCGGCTTGGTCAGCTCGGTGTGCGCGAGCGCATTGCCACCGGCACGTTCCATGCCATCGCCTATGCGCAGCTCCGTCAGTGGTGGGACGACACCGGTCAGCGCCCGCCGCAGCTGGCCCAGTCGAAGATGCGCATCGTCGCCCCGCTCGTCACGGCCCGGCGCTCGAACGGGGTGCAACCGGTCGATGTGGTCAGCGAGATCGAATGGGCCAAGGCCCGGCTCATCACGCCCGAAGCCTATGCGGGCGAAGTGTCCCGCCTCGAGCGCAAACCGCCGCTCGGCGTCGAGGCGATGGCCGACGTCTATGCGCGTTACGAGGAGGAGAAGCGCAAGCGTGGTGTCGTCGACTTCGACGATCTGCTGGTGCGCTGCGTCCATGCGCTCGAGTCCGACAAGGCGTTCGCAACCCGCCAGCGTTGGCGCTTCCGTCACCTGTTCGTCGATGAGTTCCAGGATGTCAACCCGGCGCAGTACCGGCTTCTCGAAGGCTGGCTCGGCGTCGAGCGCGACGCGACCACCACCGAGCCGGTCGACCTCTGCGTCGTCGGCGACCCGAACCAGGCCATCTATGCCTGGAACGGCGCCGATCCCACGTTCCTCACCCGGTTCAGCGCCCGCTTCCCGAAGGCCGAGATCGTCCGCCTCGACGACAACTACCGGTCCACCCCGCAGATCCTCACCGTGGCCGACGCCGTACTCGGCTTGGGTCAACGCGACAGCCGCCCGCTGCGGGCCAACCGGTCCGATGGGCCGATCCCCACGGTCACGGGGTATGCAAGCGATGTCGACGAAGCACGCGCCGTCGCACGGGCCGTGCGCGACCATCACTCACCACGGGTGCCGTGGAAGCACATGGCCGTGCTCATGCGCACGAATGCGCAGGCGCTGCTCTTCGAGGAGGCGTTCCGAGCTGCCGGCATCCCGCTGCGAGTGCGCGGAGGGGGCATGTTCCTGCAGCAGGCCGAAGTCAAGTCCGCCCTCGAGGAGCTACGCCACGCCCCTGCGTCCTCGCCGTTCCAGTCGCGGGTCAGCGACCTCGAGGAGATCGCGGCCGAGGCGGGCAGCAAGGGCACCGTCGGGCCGGAGGGAACCAACGAGCGGGCCGCCAACCTCGACGGGCTCGTACGGTTGGCCCACGAGTACATCGCCATCGAGCCGACGGGCACCACGTCGGGGTTCCTGCAGTGGATCAACGGCGTCATCACGTCCCGCTACGACGAGCCCGACCAGGGCGGCAACGTCGTCGAGATTGCGACGTTCCACCGCGCTAAGGGCCTGGAGTGGCCGATCGTGTTCGTAGCCGGCCTGGAACGCGGCTACGTGCCCATCGGCCAGGCCGACCATCAGGACGCGTGGGATGAGGAGCGCCGGCTGCTCTACGTCGCTGTCACCCGCGCCGAGGAGGAGCTGCACTGTTCGTGGGCCCGCACTCGCACGTTCGGCAGCCGCACCACCAACCGGAACGAGTCGCCGTGGGTGGCCAACATCGAGGCCGCACGCGGGTCGCTGGCTGATCCGTCGCAGGGCGACTGGCAGGCACAGCTGCGGGCGCAGCGCGAACGTCTCTTGGCGGCGAAGGCGGCCGGCGTGCCGGGCATCCGGGGCACGAAGGGTGCGGCCATCGAAGTGGGCGCCGGTGCCGACCCGTCTGTGCTCGAGGCCTTGAAGAAGTGGCGCGCAAACGAGGCCCGGGCGTCGGGCATGCCCGCGTTCGTCATCTGCCACGACACCACCCTCGCGGCGGTGGCCGAGGCGCGGCCTGCGGACCGAGCCGGGCTGCTGGCGTTGCCCGGGATGGGGCCGGTGAAGGTCGGCCGCTACGGCGACGGACTGCTTGCAGTGCTCTCCGCGATGGCCAAGGTGGCGTCCATGACGGAAGTGGCGGCAGTGGCGGCGCACCGGGCGTCGTAGCGCGCGGCTGGGGCTCCTTGCGGCGGGAGAGTCGGGTCATTTCGGACCCGCAGGGGCCCAGAACCACCGCACTCCGGCCGTCGCATCCGCCGACACGCCGCCATCGCTCGTGCGTACAGTGCCGACCGTGCGCCTCCGCATCGAACAACGCTTCCTCGCCACCCCGGCCCAGGTCGGTGCCGCGCTGATCGATCCCGACTACCTCGTGAAGGCAATGGGGTCGCTGAAGGACGTGGGCCAGCCGGTCGTCGAGTCGCAGCACCGCACTGGCGACTCGGTGCGCCAGCGCGTCACCTACCACTTCACCGGCAGGCTGCCAGGTGCCGTCACTGCGGTGATCGACCCAAAGCGGCTCACCTGGACGGAAGACACGGCCATCGACACCATGAGCCACACCGCACGCTTCGTCATGACGCCGGTGCACTACCCAAACTTCTTCACCGCGACCGGCACCTGGTTCCTCCGCGAAGACGCCAAGTCGACCGCCACCAAACCCGTGACCTTGCGCCTGATCGAAGGCGAGCTGAAGGTCCGGTCCCCGGTCCCCTTCGTAGGCGGACAGGTCGAGAAGGCCATCGTGAGCGGCCTCAGCGAGCGCCTGGCCGACGAGCCTGCCGCGTTCGCGCGGTGGTTCGCGGCGAAGCGCTGAGCGCCTTCCGGTGGCCACGACCCTCAGCGGACCACCGAAGCTGCCGGGCGGGTCACGGTCCACGTCGTCCGTCCTTCAGAGTCCAGCCCGGAGACGCGAACGGCGGTCGTGCCGCGGGGCATGGTCGGGAGCAGGCCTGCCGCGACCGACACGTTCACCGTCGCCGACAGGCGCGCCGGCAGCGTCAACGGCACGAAGCCCGGCGGGCCGTCGATCCGGATGGCCGTCGTCCCCGGCCGGACCACGGCCGCAATCAACGTCCGGCCGTCAGGG
>JAYTFI010000730.1:0-1591 GCA_043734485.1 Acidimicrobiales bacterium
GCGCTCCAGCGCAGCGCCCGTGACCCCGAGACCCCATCGCTGCGCAACCGCACTCGGATCCGCCTGCTGCAGCACGGCCGCGGCCTGCACGCATGCGCCGGCTGCCACGGCTTCGTCTGTGGCCGCCACCACCACAGGAAGATCGCAGAGATCGGCGAGGGCGAGGCGATACGCGAAAGAGCGGGCCCCTCCACCGACCATGATCACCCGGTGCAGGTCGGCAACCTGACCTCGCAACGCATCGAGCCCGTCGAGGAGGCCGCACACGACGCCCTCCACCGCTGCTCCTGCGAACTGCTCGCGAGTTGTGTCGGTGTGCAGCCCGGACAGCCATCCGGTCGCCTTCGGCCGGTTCGGTGTGCGTTCGCCATCGAGGTACGCGAGCATCGTGACACCTCCGGCACCACGCGGGGCTGCCAGCGCGAGTGCGTCGAATCCGGCCGTGTCCACCCCCAGGAGAGCGGCGACTGTTTCGGTGACCTTGGTCGCGTTGAGCATGCAGACGAGCGGCAGGAATCCGTTGTTCGCGTCGGCAAAGCCGCAGACAGCGCCGGACGGATCGGCCGTTGGAGCGTCTGCGACGGTGTACACGACACCCGATGTACCAACCGACATGACGACGTCGCCCTGCTGCAGTCCCAATCCGAGAGCGGCGGCCATGTTGTCTCCGGTGCCAGGCCCGACGATGGCTCCGTTCCAAATCCCGGCCGGCTGCAGTGGCCCGAGCACGGTCGGTACGACGTTCGACCAATCGCGCTCGCGATCGATGAGCGCGAGCAGCTCCCAGCTGTACTCCCCCGTCGCGGCCGACCAGTAACCCGTGCCGCTCGCATCACCGCGGTCGGTGGTGTACGACCCCGTCAGTCGTGACGTCATCCAGTCGTGGGGCAGCACGATCCTCGCGAGGCGCTCCCAGTTGTCTGGCTCGCTGCGATGCAACCACGACAACTTGGCGATGGTGAACGCGGCCACGGGGACACTCCCGCACGCCGACGCCCAGTCGGCCTGACCACCGGGCAACTGCTTCAACAGCCACCCCGCATCGGGAGCGGCCTCGGTGTCGTTCCACAGCTTTGCGGGGCGGATGACATCGCCGAGTTGATCGAGCGCGACCATGCCATGCTGTTGGCCGGCGACGCTGATCGCACCGACCTCGGGCGAACCCGCCTGCTGCCATGCCGACTCGAACGCGGCCCACCACGCGGCCGGATCCTGTTCGCTCCTCGGCGGCGTCGTCGCGGGGTGAGCAGCGACGCCCCGACCGACGACTTCACCGGACTCCAGGTCGCGGACCTCCACCTTGGTCGATCGGGTGGAGGAATCAATACCCGCTACGAGCGCCGACATGCCGGCAACAGTACCCAGGTGCCGCCGGCGGCGCCCCCCTGCATGCCACAGAGTGGTTGGGTGTCTTGCGAGCAGTGAAACCATCCCGGCGCCATGGCCGGCCCAAAGGGGTCTACGCTCGCGCCGTGGGGTCAGAACCGCAAGCATCCCTGAAGCCGAGATGGCGGCGTGCGCTCGAGGTGGGCGTCCCGCTCGCAGTGTTCGCCATCGCAACACCGTTCATCGTCAACGGTCTCGCCTCCGC
>JAYTFI010000731.1:0-7312 GCA_043734485.1 Acidimicrobiales bacterium
GATCGACCGCGGGTTGACCGTCTCCGCGTTCATCCGGGCCACCCTCGCGGACGTGTCGGAGCGCGACGAGCGCCGACGTCGACTGGAGCGGGCGCTGACTATCGCCGCCCAACTTCCGGAGATCACCATCGAACGCGACGAGATGTGGGGCCTCGGCACTCGTGTACCTCGTTGACACTTCTGTTCTCACCCGACTTCGCAAGCCTGGGGTGGCGGCAACGCTCCTCGCTCTTGAAGACATCCGATACTCGCCTATCACCGCTCTCGAGTACCGCTTCTCGGCGTCGAATGCTGCGGAGTGGGACCTCCTTTCGAGCGTGCTCGACGGATTCGGCCGAGAGCCGATGGTTGCCGGGATCTTCGAACGTTGCGACGAAGTGCAGCGACTTCTTGCCGATCGAGGGCTCAAGGGGCGTAAGCCGCCCGATCTCGTGATCGCCGCACACGCGGAGCTCGCCGGTCTGACCGTCGTTCACTACGACCACGACTTCGAGCACATCGCGTCGGTCACCGGTCAGCCGGCGATCTGGATCGCCCCGCCCGGCACGTTGGACTGATCCTGTCGCGGAACACGGCGTTTTTGGCGTCCGGTACAAGGAGCTGCATTCCAAGCCAGCTTCTACGGCAGGCGAGGTCCGGCGATGCGCACGTCACCGCGTCGGCGCGTGATGCCGGTCGCGTCGAGTTCGGCCATCAAAGGCAGCGCGTACTTGCGGCTCGTACCGAGTGCCTCACGCACCTGTGACATGGTCACGCCCTCCGTATGCGTGCGTAGCAAATCGGCAACCACCCGAGCGGCGTCGGTCACGGCCACGCTCGCGAAGTAGAGATCGTCGCGCTTCACCACGACGCCGCGTCGCACCAGCTCCCGCAGCTCTACCGGGTCGACACCATCCGGGTCGGGGGGCGAGAACGGGCTCGCGACCAGTGCCGCGACGAAGGGATGATCGGCCAGCGGATCGGCGGCGGCGACGAAGATGGCCCGCCCACCGCGCATCGCGATGTCACCGCCGGGCTCCTCGGCGAGCAACTGCAACACGGCCCGACCCCTGTCGTCGAGCACTGCTGCTTCGAAGCCGGGCGGTCCCGCCTCGGTGATGAGTGCGCGGATCCGTAGCCGCTCGCCATCGAGCAACGCCTGATCGATGGCGGAATGGCCAGCGAGCACAGCACCCGACCACGCCTCGCCGCCGCTCAGACGCTGCAGTTCTGCCAGCGGAACACTGCCGCGCTCCGCCACCAGCCGTTCGATGCTGTGCGTGGGATGGGCCTTCGAGGCCGGCCGCACGGGTGCGACGTCGAGCACCTCGCCGCCGCCCACAGTCTCGCCCCGCCCGTGGTCGCGTAGGACGAAGCGGTCGCCGGGAGCAAGGGGCAGGGCGCACGGGAGATGCACCCGGACGAAGCCCGAACCACCCGGCTCAATCGACGGAGCCTGAAGGATTCGGACGTTGACGGTGTGCTCTCCCGAGCCGATGTATGCGGCGTAGGCACCGCGCCGCGTGACGGGGTGGGCCAGGGATCCGAGGACCTGAAGGCTTGCATCGAAACGTATGCACGCATGCCAGTCATTGGGATGAACGAGTGCGTCGCCGCGGGCCGTCTGGTGGTGATCGATGCCGGTGACGTTTACGGCGACGCGACTGCCGGGCCGGGCCCGCTCTATGCGCTCGCCGTGCGTTTGTAGAGAACGTACGCGAACCCCGATCCCGGCAGCTGCCGGGCCCACTACGTTCAGCGCATCGTCGACCGTCAGCGCGCCGCCCGTGAGGGTGCCCGTCACGATCGTGCCCGAACCGCGGGCCGAGAAGACACGGTCCACCCAGAGCCTCGGCCGGCTCGCATCGGCGCGCGACGGCGCAGCGGTGGCAAGACGGTCGAGTGCAGCCCGCAGCGCATCGAGCCCGCGACCGCTGATGGCATCCACCGACACGATCTCGGCGTGTTCGAGGAACGAACCGGCGAGGTGATCGATCATGTCGAGCTCGGCCAGCTCCCGCCACTCGGGCTCGACAACGTCGGACTTGGTCAGCGCGACGACGCCATGGCGGATGCCGAGCAGCCCGAGGATCCGGAGGTGCTCTTCGGATTGTGGTTTCCAACCCTCGGTGGCGGCGACCACGAACAGGCAGGCGTCAACGCCGCCGATGCCGGCGAGCATGTTCTTGAGGAACCGGATGTGCCCGGGTACGTCGACGAAGCTGAGAACTGTTCCCGAACTGAGGGTGGTGTGCGCGAAGCCGAGGTCGATCGTGAGCCCGCGTGCCTTCTCCTCGGCCCAGCGGTCAGGGTCGCTGCCGGTGAGAGCCAGTACGAGAGTGGACTTGCCGTGATCGACGTGTCCGGCCGTAGCAATGATCCGCGTGATTCCGACCGAACGTATCGGCGTCGCAGCCAAGCTCGGCTCAGTCAACGTCGGCTCAGTCCGCCAGCGCGAGCCGAAGGGCAGCGATCAGGAGCTCGTCGTCGAGCGGGTCGACGGTCCTTAGGTCGAGGTGGGTCGCGCCGTTCTGGACGCGAGCGACGATGGGCGTCTCGTAGGCGCGCAGATGAACCGCCCAGTCGCCGGCGATGCGCACGCCGAAAGACGGGATGGTGCAGCCGGGGAGCGTCCCGCCGCCCGGCACGGAGTCCATGGCACGCGCGTCGACTCGCTCGTCCGCTACCGCCAGCACGATGGCATCGGCGCGCGCCGTGAGCGACCCGACCGAACGCGTCGCCATGTCCCAGAACGGCACGAGAGCGCTGCTCCCGCTCGCATATGCCAGCAGTGCGCGCTGCAGTGCTTCGAGCACCTGGCCGCCGGGACGCAGCGCACGGGCCAGCGGGTGACTTGCGCACTGCTCGACGAGGTCGCGTCGGCCGGCGATGATCCCCGCCTGCGGGCCGCCCAGGAGCTTGTCCCCGGAGAACACGACGAGCCCGGCGCCCGCGTCGAGGGTCTGACGGGCCGCCGGTTCGCCGTCGAGCCAGGCGAGACGCGGGACCCTCCCCTGCGCGTCGGCGAGCCACGGCGTCGTCGAGTCGAGCAGGCCCGAGCCGATGTCGGCTACCACGGGAGCGGCCAGGGTGGCGAGGGCGCTCACGCCGACATCCTGCGTGAAGCCCGTCATCCGGTAGTTCGACTGGTGCACCTTCAGAATGATGGCGATGTCCGAGGAGGGATCGGCAACCGCAGCGGCGTAGTCGCCGAGCCGTGTGCGGTTCGTGGTGCCGACCTCCACGAGCGCCGCACCCGACTGCTCCAGGACCTCGGGGATGCGAAAACCGCCACCGATCTCGACCAGTTCGCCGCGGCTCACGACGACACCGCGACCGCGTGCCAGCGCAGCGAGCACGAGCATGACCGCAGCCGCACAGTTGTTCACGACCAGCGAGGCCTCGGCCCCTGTCAGCTGGGTGATGAGCTCGCTCGCATGGGTCCGACGTGAACCCCGCTTCCCGGTCGCCAGGTCGAATTCGAGGTTCGTCGAGCGGACGGCTGGGCCTCCGTTCCCCTCGCCGGCCGACCCCTTCTGCAGCGGTGCCCGTCCGAGGTTGGTGTGCAGTAGCACGCCGGTGGCGTTGATCACCGGACGCAGGAGCCGCTCCGCATAGGCCGCGGCATATCGGCTGGCGTGCGGCGCGGGGTCGCTGCGATCGGTAGCGATGCCGTGCCGGGCGGCCTTCACGAGCACCGACCGGGGAACGGCGGCCAAGCCGGCGTCGGCATGCAAGGCCCTTGCGAGGGCATCGACGGACGGGGGGCGCTCCACGTCGCGCACGCTATCCGTCCGGCCCGGGTCGAACGGTCCGATGACCACTGGTCAGTCGACGTGTTTGGCAGGCCGGGTAGGCTTTCAAGGCTCCCCGCGAAAGGGTGACTTCCTCCGTGACTCGCATTCCTCGTTCCTCCTCCCTCTTCGACGCTGACGCTCCGGCATCGGCGCGCCCCCATCGCCCTCGCGGCCGGGGTGTGGCCGTCCTCGCCGCTGCCGTGCTGGCGGTTGCGGCCGCACAGGCGCTGCCGGCTGTCGGTCAGGCGCCGGTGCCGGTGTCCGTCTCCATTGCCCCGGAGGTTCCTGCGGGGTTCTCCACGCAGAACCTCCCGACGCAGGCGACGCAGCGGGTCATCGTCACCGTGGTCAACAGCGGTACCGCGGCAGTCGTCAACGAGCAGATCGTGGTCCGCCTCGGGAACAGACCCGACTCCATCATCGGCGTGTCCGACGGTCTGGCCAATGTCGGTGTGCTCGACCTGACCAGCGGTGCCTGGTACCACACCATCCCGTCGGTTGCGGCCGGAGCCACGGCCACCTTCACGCTCAGCTGGGTGAAGATCTGCCCGGGCCGCTGGCCGTTGGCCGTCCGTGTGGCCGACAAGCTCGCCTCGATCTCTGCCCAGTGGGTCGGGCCGCCCGATCCCCGGTGCGGACCGGACGAACTGGCCAGCCCGCAGCCGCCGTCGTTCTACCAGCTGGCCTGGCCGCCGACGGCTCCCGTCGCAACCACCACGACCGCGCTTGCACCCGGTGCCACGACGACTGCGCTGATCACCGTCCCGGGAGCGACCACGATCCCGGGAGCGTCGACGACCACCATCCCCGGCGCCGGTGCGACGACGACCACTGCGACAACTGCGACGACCAAGCTCGGGGTTACGCAGCCTTCGCTCATCCAGCTCACCCTTTCCACGTCGTCGACGACGGCGCCGAAGCCATCGACGACGGTCCCGAAGTCGACGACGACGAAGCCGGGAACGGTGATCTTCTGCAAGACCATCGGCGGCAAGAGGTACTGCGCGCCGAAGTCGTCGGCCTACAAAGCGGGCCAGAAGAAGTCAGTCGTGATCAAGCCGAAGACCACCAAGAAGAAGAAGTAAGCACGCGTTCCTTGTCGGTGAACGCGTCGTCGATCGACTCCCACCTGCTTGCTGTGGCCCGTGCCGCAACGGGCTTCATGCCCGAAAACGAGGGGCTCGCGCTGTACCGAGCAGCTGCGGCCGTTGCGCGGGGAGCGATGCTCGAGGTCGGCGCCTACTGCGGCAAGTCGACCGTGTACATCGGCGCTGCCGCTCGTCGGACCGGTTCGGTGCTCTTCAGTCTCGATCATCATCGCGGCTCCGAGGAGAACCAGTCGGGCTGGGAGCACCACGATCCGACCGTGGTGGACGCGCACAGCGGCCGCATGGACACGCTCCCGTTCTTCCGGCGCACGATCGAAGATGCCGGCCTGGAGGATGTGGTCGTCGCGCTGGTGGGCCGATCTGAAGTGATCGCGCCGGTGTGGCGGACTCCGCTCGCGTTCCTGTTCATCGACGGTGGACACGGCACCGAGCCGGCCCGCGCCGACTACGAGATGTGGACGCCACACGTGTCGCTGGGCGGTCTGCTCGCCGTCCACGACGTGTTCCCCGATCCGGCCGACGGTGGACGGCCACCGTATGAGCAGATCTACCTACCGGCGCTGCGGTCGGGATGCTTCGCCGAGGACGGATCACTCGGGTGCGGGTCGCTGCGGGTGCTTCGGCGGGTCTGAGTATCTCCGGCCCTCCGCCTGCAAGTCGGGGCTGGCATCGGAAATATCAGTCGTCATCGAGCATGAAGAGCTGTGCCGTCGGGCTTCCTCCGTCGAGCACAGCGTGAGCGATCACCACGGCGGCCGCGCTGTACGCGGTGCGCTCGCCATCGGGAAAGTATGTGCGCGAAGGGATATGGAGACCGGTCCAGTAGTCGCCGTCGGCATGGCGCAGTGATCTCGTCCAGCCCAGCAGAGCGACCGCCTCGTCGCCCATCCCCGCGAGCTGGCACGCTATGGCCGCTTCCGCCGTCTCACCCGTGGTCACCCACGGATGGTCGTTGACGCACAGGACGCCCTCGCCCTCGGTCACGAACTTCGACCATTGGGCCCGAAGGCGCGTTCGGGCGTCGCCGTCGCGGTGGATGCCGCCGAGGATCGGGTAGTACCAGTCCATCGCCCAGCGATCCTTCTCGGCGAAGAACTCGAGCGGGTGATGGGCAAGCGCATGGTGCAGCCGCGTGCGGGCTTCGACCCAGGATGCGGCGTCATGACCAAGCCGCGAAGCAACCGCTATGGCACAGCCGAGGCTGTGGTGGATCGACGACGAGCCGGTGATGAGTGCGTAGTGGAACGGCGTGCCGTCGGGCTCGCGGGCCCAGTGGATCTCACCGGTGGGCTGTTGCAGTTCGAGCACCCACGAGATGGCGGAACGCACCATCGCCCATTGCCCGGCCAGCCAGTCGGTGTCCTTGGTCGTCAAGAAGTGATGCCAGACGCCGGTCGCGACGTAGGCGATCGTGTTGGCGTCGAACTTGTGGTCCTCCACGCCGCCGGCCACGTAGTACTGGTGCCAGGAACCGTCTGCGCGCTGATGATCAACGAGCCATCGATACGCCGCTATCGCAGCATCGGCGAGACCGCCCGCGTCCAGAGCGATGGCCGTCTCCACATGGTTCCACGGGTCGGCGTGGCCGCCGGGCTGCCACAGGATCAGACCGTCTGGCAGCTGCAGACGGGCAATGGAGGCGATGCTTGCAGCGAGCTCCGCGTCGCTCAGCAAGGCGACCGAAGGGGTCATGGCGTGTCCGGCTTGCAGGCGTACACCACCAGGCTCTTCCCCAGCACGGGGGTCAGGACCTTCTCCGGAATCTGCGTGGCCGGCGGCTTCTTCATGAGGTCCCAGACGAGCAGTTCGTGGTACTTCTTCACGAGCCAGTTGTCGTTGTTGTTGACGCCGACGGCGCACTTCAGCCACCAGTAGGGCGAGTGCAGCGCATGGGCGCGATGGGAGCCGGTGACGTCGAGGCCGGCGGTGCGCAGCCGTTCGGTGATCTCCGACTTGCGGTAGATGCGCACGTGTCCTCCGACCGCGACGGGCGCGTGGTAGTCGGAATCGAGCGCCCAGTTGACGAGCTCGGGTCCGAACGCAGGCACGGTGACGGCAATCGTGCCGCCGGGGCGCAGCACCCGGGCCAGCTCGGAAGCTGCGCCACGGTCGTCAGGGATGTGCTCCATCACCTCGGAGGCGATGATGCGGTCGAAGCTGCTGTCGGCGAACGGTAGGCACAGCGCATCGCCGTTCACGCAGCTCGCAGATGAAGAAGGTGGCAGTGTCTCCTCGAGTTGCATTGCGTAGAGGGTCGAGGCCGCCTTGCGGAGGTCGCCGATGCCGTAGTCGAGGGCGACGAGGCGGGCACCGCGGCGCAGTGCCTCGAACGCATGGCGACCCGCCCCGGCACCCATGTCAAGCACCCGATCGCCGGCCTGCACGCCGAGTTGGTCGTAGCGGATAGTGAGCATGCGTACTACTTGG
>JAYTFI010000732.1:0-6248 GCA_043734485.1 Acidimicrobiales bacterium
TGGTCATCGTGCCCGACGGGCTTCGGTCCCTCCGGAACGATCTGCTCGCCAGCGTCACCTCCGAGCGGTGGTCCGAGGCACAAAGAGGGTTCGGCGACGATGAAATCGCCACCCAGTGAGACCCGCGCTCATCGACGACCAGATCCTGTCGTCCGTCCTACGCGACAAGGCACCGAAGCAGATCGCTCGACGTGAGCTCCACACAACGGGCTACTGGTACGTCCGCCTCTGCCAGGCCGTGCTCGGCCGCGATCTCGCGGACCGTTCGCTCTCGCGACCATTCGGCGCCCTGCCGCCCCACCTCCGCTCAAGGGCCGAAATGGCTCTCCTCGAACTCCCACCCGAGATCGGCCTGCTGAGCCTTCGCGAACTCGGACCAGGAATCGGCATCCTCCGACGGACCTTCAGCCTCAACGCACTCGGCATCGAGGCGCTCGCGGCCGCTCAACGACTCGATGCCGATGTGTTCCTTGCGACGCCGTCTCCGGTCCTGGAGAGCGCGCTGATCGCTTTGAGCCTGCGTGCCCGCCTCCTGATCGTTCGTTGACTGGCCCGGCCCGCCGCCCAGCGCACATACTGAGCACGCCCGGTCATCGGACGAGATGGAGTCAGTTTGTGAAATTTACATGGTTCAACCTCATGCCCTGGCCCGACCTCCCGGACGACTTCCGCGAGAACAACCGGTCCGTCTGGGTCGACATCGACTCGAAGCTGTTCGACCCCGAGCGGGCCAATGCCGTGTACCACCAGTACATGGACCAGCTCGAGCTCGCCGACTCGCTGGGTTACGACGCCATCGGCGTCAACGAGCACCACCAGAACGGCTACGGGATCATGCCGTCGCCGAACCTGATCGCGGCCGGTCTGGCCCGGCGCACGAGCAAGGCCGCCATTGCCGTCATCGGCAACTCGATTGCGCTCTACAACCCGCCGATCCGTGTGGCCGAGGAGTTCGCCATGCTCGATTGCATCTCCGGCGGCCGCCTGATCGCCGGCTTCCCGGTCGGCACGTCGATGGACACGAACTACTGCTACGGGCAGATCCCCGCGCTCACCCGGGACAAGTACAACGAGGCACACGAGCTGATCATGCGAGCCTGGGCCGAGCCCGAGCCCTTCGCGTTCGACGGCAAGTACAACCAGCTCCGCCACGTGAACTGCTGGCCGAAGCCGATCCAGAAGCCGCACCCACCCGTGTACATCCCGGGCGGCGGCTCGATCGAGACGTGGGACTTCTGCCTCGACAACGACTACAACTATTCGTACTTATCATTCAACGGCTACCTCGCCGGCAAGATGTTGCTCGACGGGTACTGGAATCGTGTGGCCGAACGGGGCAAGGACAACTCGCCGTACCGGGCAAGCTTCGCCCAGACCATTTGCGTTGCGAACTCCGACGCCGAGGCCGAAGAGCTCTACGCCGAGCATGTCCTCTACTTCTACAACCGCTGCCTCCATGTCTTCCCGGGCTTCGCCGACGCGCCCGGCTATCGCACGGTGAAGACGATCAAGGCGGGCGCCCTCAGCCAGTTGCGCCGCTCGAACCAGACGATGCTGTCCAGCCTGACGTGGAAGGACCTCGTCGACGGCGGTTTCATCATCGCCGGAGGCCCGGACACCGTACGCGAACGTATGGAAGACATGATCAAGGGCCTGCGCATCGGCACCGTGTTCTGCCTCATGCACGTCGGCAACATGCCCGACTGGAAGACCCGCCTCAGCACCCAGCTGTTCGCCGAGAAGGTCATGCCGCAGCTGCGCAACATGTGGCCGGAGTGGGAGCATGACGACCGCTGGTGGATCCATCCGATGGAGAGCCGCGTGAAGCCCGAGGAGTCCTTCGCCGAACGACTTCGTGAGTCCGACCGGACCCGCTGACTCATGGCTGCTTCGAAGACCATCACGGTCGCGACCGCCCGCGGCATCACGTCACAGGTCCGCGTCTACGACACCGGCAATGCCTCGGGCACTGCGCCGATCGTCTACTTCCACGGCGCGACGGGTCTGTTGGCCGCGGAGCCGATGCTCGACGCGCTCGCGGCCGCCGGGCGCACTGTGTACGCGCCGGTGTGGCCGGGGTACGGCGACGAACCCGGCGAGGAGCTCATCGAGGACATGCTCGACTTCACGCTCCACGGCTGGGATGTGGTCACGACACTCGCGACCGAGACCGGCACGGTGCACGCGCCGGTCGTCATCGGCCACGACATGGGGGCGATGATCGCGGCCGAGATGACCGCGATTGCGCCGTCTTCAGCATCGCATGTCGTTTTGATAAGCGCGCTTGGCATCTGGGTCGACGAGAGGCCGATCCCCGACATCTTCTCGATGCTGCCGTTCGAGTTCCCGGAGAAGCTGTTCGCCGACGCTGCAGTCGGTACAGCGTTGCTGACGGGCGGGCTGGACTTCGAGGATCCGAAGGCGATCGAGACGTTCCAGGTGAACAACTCCCGCCGACTGGGCACGGCCGGGAAGATCCTGTTCCCGATCCCGAACCGCCGTCTCTCGAAGCGCCTCTACCGGCTGACCACGCCGACGCTGCTGCTCTGGGGCGCGGCCGATCAGCTCACGCCAGTGGAGCCGTATGTGGCCCGGTGGCAGTCGCATCTTCCGCATGCCGAAGCCGAGGTGTTCGAGGAAGCCGGTCACATGGTGCCGGTCGAGGTTGGCGCGGCCGCCGCTACCCGCATCCTGCGCTTCCTCGGCTGATGGGTCGAAGTCGCGTCCCGAACTTTGCCATACGTCTCGTGCTAAAATATCTCGACACCGAACTACTTGACTCCGAGACAAACTACTCATAGGGTTGCTACTCAGTGAGGCACACTGCCTCCAAAGAACCTGGGGGTTCCAATGTCCGCCACCTTGATCGTTCGCCATAACGTCGCCGACTACGCCGCATGGCGCAGCATCTACGACTCGGTCGATGGCCTGCGAGCCTCGCACGGCTGCACCGGCCAGTCCGTCTTCCAGGCCCCCGGAGACCCCAACGACGTGCTCGCCACCCATGACTTCCCGACCGTTGCGCAGGCCGAGGCCTTCGCCGGCGATCCCGAACTGAAGAACGCGATGGAGCGGGGCGGCGTTACGAGCGCGCCGCGCATCGAGATCTTCCAGAGCGCCTGAAGACCGGAGAGCGCACCATGGCGAGGGTCGGGACCGACGGAGGCGCAGCCGCCAGAGCGGCGCGCAAGGCCGCCGTCCCGATGCCGCGTCACCTCGTCCGGGTCGACCCGGACTTCAACGATGAGTACCCCGACGCAAACGCCTTGAGCACCGAGGCCTTTGCCAGCCTGCTCGTCGTCGGCGATCTGCTCGGAGCGCACCACGAGCGCCAGATCGCTGCCACGCTGGGCGTGAGCCAGCCCGTCGCTCAGGCCCTCGCCATCCTCGACGGGGCCGGCGAGGCGCTGACGCCGTCGCAGATCGGGGAGCGACAGCTGGTCTCCTCGGCCAGCATGACGGCCATCCTGGACACGCTTGAGCGGCGGGGCTGGATAAGACGCACGCCGAACCCCGAGGACCGGCGCAGCCTGCTGATCGAGATCACGAAGGACGGCCGTGCCACCGCCGACCGCTTCATCCCCGGCTTGCACGCCGCCGAGGCCGCGATCCTGTCGGTGCTCACCGAGCGCGAACGCAAGCAGCTTCTCGGTCTGCTCTTGAAGGTGCTCGAGCAGGCGAACGCGCTGGCGATCGAGGCACCGGCAGCACTCGTCGGCGTGCGCCGCCGACCCAACCGCCTCGGGTGACGTTCGGTCCGACAGGTGCACCCCGCCCCGTCGCCGGGCCGGTGCGCGTACAGTGACCGCCCATGGCTGAGCTGTTCCTCGGGGAAACCGTCAATCCGTCCGACCACAAGCGATCGGGTACGCGCATCGCTCTCGATCCAGCGAGCTTCACCACGCACGGCGTCATCGTCGGCCAGACCGGATCCGGCAAGACCGGTCTCGGCATCGACCTCATCGAAGAAGCCCTCACCGCCGGCATCCCGACGCTGATCATCGACCCGAAGGGCGACCTCGGCAACCTCCTGCTCATGTTTCCTGATATGCGCGCAGAGGACTTCGCACCATGGGTCGAAGGAGCGGACGCGACCCAGACGGCCCAGCAGTGGAAGGACGGCCTCGCCGGATGGGGCATCGACGGCACCCGCATCAAGGCCCTCAAGGACTCGGCCGCGTTCACCGTCTACACGCCCGGATCGAGCGCAGGCGTGCAGCTCAGCCTCACCGGCTCGCTGAAGGCCCCCAAAGTCGCGGCCGACGACAGCGAGGGCCGTGCCGACGAGGTCGACGCCGTCGTGTCCGGACTGCTCGGGCTCATGGGCATCGAGAGCGACGCCCTTTCCGGCCGCGAGAACATCCTCATGACGAACCTGATCGACCGGTCCTGGGCGGCCGGTCAGGACCTCGACCTCGGCACGCTCGTCGCGCAGGTGCAGAACCCGCCGATCCGCAAGCTCGGCGTGCTCGATCTCGACACGTTCTACCCGCCGAACGACCGCATGCAGTTGGCGATGAAGCTCAACGGCCTGCTCGCGTCGCCGTCGTTCGCGTCGTGGGGCAACGGCCTCCCGCTCGACATCGCGTCGATGTTGCACGACGCGAACGGCCGCCCACGTGCCGCCATCGTGTCCATCGCCCACCTCGGCGACGAGGAGCGCCAGTTCGCCGTCGCCATGCTGCTCGGCAAGCTCGTCACCTGGATGCGCCAGCAGCCCGGGACCTCCCAGCTTCGGGCGCTCGTCTACTTCGACGAGGTGTTCGGCTTCGTACCCCCCACGGCCGAGCCGCCGTCGAAGAAGCCCATCCTCACGCTGCTGAAACAGGGCCGGGCCTTCGGCGTTGGCATGGTGCTGGCCACGCAGAACCCGGTCGACGTCGACTACAAGGCTCTGTCGAACGCGACGACGTGGATGATCGGCCGGCTGCAGACTGAGCGTGACCGTGACCGCCTTCTCGACGGGATGAAGAGTGCGGCAGGCACCACCGACATCGGAGCGCTCGCCGCGACCATAAGCGGGCTTGCAAAACGCGAGTTCGTGCTCCACCGCAGCGGCACGCCTACGCCGCCGGTGTTCACCACCCGCTGGACGATGTCGTACCTCCGCGGCCCTCTCACACGCGAACAGATAAGCGCGCTTATGGCTAACGTTCCGGAAAAGGCGCTCGCGGCGGCAACGAGGATGACGGGAGCACCCACCGGCGGACCCGCAGCGCAGGCGCCGTCGGCCGCGGCAACAGTTCCGGCTGCGCCAAGTCCGACAGCGGCTACGGCGGCCGTTCCCACACGTTCCCTTGCCGACGACGAGACACCCATCGCTCCCCCCGTCGCGAAGGGCACGCGCGTCTTCTACCTCGACCCAGCCGCCTCGTGGTCCGACACGGTGGCGGCGAGCTCGTCACCCGACCGCTATGTCGCCGCGATCGCAGCGCGTGTGCAGCTCACCTTCGACGACACGAAAGCTGGCGTCCGCGAGGTCAACACCTGGGAGGCGGTCGCTACGCCGCTCGAGGCCACCTTCGACCCGACCACGCTCGTGACCGTCGACTACAAGGACGAGGACCTCCGTACCGACCCGCCCGTGACCGTCGCCTACCGGATCCCGTCTGCCCCGATCAACGATCCAATTTGGTTCAAGGCCGCGTCGAAGACGATGGTCGACCATCTCGTGGCCGGGACCACCCTCGATCTCATGCGCAACGACACGTTGAAGCTCTGGTCGAAGCCCGGCGAGTCGGAGTCCGACTTCGGGGCCCGGTGCGCAACCGCGGTGCAGGCCCAGGCCGATGTCGAGAAGAAGAAGTGCGAGGCCGATTTCGCCGTGGTGCAGACCCGTCTGCAGTCCGCGATCGACACCGCGGAGCGCATGGCCGGCGAGAAGCAGAGCATCGCCAAGTCGGGAAAGATGCGCGAGTGGATCGGCATCGCCACCGGCGTGGTGGGCTCCCTCCTCAGCAACCGTCGCAGTGCCAGCTCGATCGCCCGCTCTGTGGGAACCGCGGCCTCCCGCCACGACGCGGCGAAGGGCCGCGAGGATCGCGCCGACACGGCTGCGGCAGCTGCTGACGCGCGGAAGTCGGCGCTCGATCAAGCCGTCGTCGATCATGCCAAGGCGCTCGCGGACATCGATGCGAAGTGGCAGGCCGCGATCGCGGCGACCACGCCGGTGCCGATCGCACTCGAGCGCGGCGACGTGTCGGTGCAGCAGTTCGCGCTCGTGTGGATCCCCGTGTGACCGCATCCCC
>JAYTFI010000733.1:0-3737 GCA_043734485.1 Acidimicrobiales bacterium
TCTCCCTCGCCGCCGGCATCACGCTCACAACCGCACCGGTCGTCGTCAGCGGCGGCCGCGGCGTCGGCTCGCCCGAGGGTTTCGCCATCCTGGAGGAACTGGCCGGCCTGCTCGGCGGCGCCGTCGGGTGCTCACGAGTCGTCACCAACAACGGTTGGCGGCCGCACGCCGATCAGGTGGGGCAGACCGGCAAGCGCGTCGCCCCCGACCTCTACATCGCGTGCGGCATCTCGGGTGCCATTCAGCACTGGGTGGGCATGATGGCAGCCAAGAAGGTGCTCGCCATCAACATCGACGGCGACGCGAACATGGTGTCGCGGGCCGACTACGCAGTCATCGGCGATCTGCACGAGGTGCTCCCGGCCATCATCGCCGAGCTAAAGGCCCGCAAGCCGGCATGAACAACGACGCGCGCCGATGAGCATGACCACCGCTCCGGCCTCGCAAGCCGACAAGGCATACGAGACGCTGCGCGACCTCCTCATCACGCTCGAGATCAAGCCCGGCGCCCCGATCGGCGAGGATGAGCTGATCGAGCGCCTCGGCCTCGGACGCACCCCGATCCGCGAGGCCGTGAAGCGCCTCGAATCCGAACGCCTCATCGCCATCTACCCCCGCCGGGGCACGTTCGCGACGGAGGTGAACCTCGCCGACCTCGGCCTGATCTCCGACGTGCGCGAAGTGCTCGAGGGCCACGGCGCGGCGCGTGCGGCGGAGCACGCGACCGACAGCGAGCGCAAGCACCTCAGCGCCCTCGCCCGGCGTCTCAACGCCAAGGTGTCGTTCGCCCAGCAGATGTCGCTCGACACCCACGTGCACCGCTCCATCTACGCCGCCGCCCACAACCCGTTCCTCGAAGACGTGCTCACCCAGCACCACAACCTCGCGATGCGGATCTGGAACCTGTTCGTGTCGCGCATCGACGCGGAGCGCTATGTAGGCGAGCACAGCGATCTGCTGGACGCGATCGTCGACGGCGACGCAAAGCTCTCCCGCCGCCGTGCCAGCGCCCACGTCCGCAACTTCGAGAACGCCATCCGCGCCGTCATCTGAGAACTGACACCAACGCCGCGTCGCTCAATCCCGAAGTCCGGCCAGTCTTTCCCGGACATCAGCACGTTCGAGGCGCCGAAGCGTGGACACATGCACCTGCTCGGCGATCGCCGCCCGCTTGCTCGCATCCATCGCGTTGAGCCCCATCACGGCGGTGTCCTCGGCCGTCGGCTGGAAGGCAATGACGGAGATTCGGCGCCGGCGCAACCGCAGGGCCTCGCCATCGAGCAGCAGGCGCGCCCAACGCCGAGAGGGCTGCGCCGCGACCAGACGACTCCCCGCATAGGACATAGGCGAACTTACGATCACGAGGTCAGGCCTGATGGTCGCAAGCTGGTCGGCGTTCGTCGGCGAATGAACGCCGCCGTCGATGTACTTCTCGCCGTCGATCTCGACCGGCCGGAAGAAACCCGGAATCGCGCAGGAGGCAGCGACGGCATCGGCGAGACGCGGACGCTCGTCACGGCCGAACACCGCGAGCACGCCGTCGCGCCGGCGGACTGCACAGATCCACAGCGGCTCGGGCGGCCACGAATTGGGCATGAGGGTGGCAACCGTGTTCGAGATGAACTCGGTGCCCATCGATCCCTCCGGCAACAAACCGGCAAGCAGCGCTGCGGGGCGTGCGGCGAACGGACGGGCCGCAGCTCGGGCCAGCATGGCGACCAGGTCCCCCGGCGCCGGCATCCGTGAGCGGACTTCGCGCAGCGGCGGTGGGCTGACGGGCGGGCCGACCCGCGACATCAGTCGCTGACCGGCTGCGGACATCGGCCGGCCCACGGCTCGGGCCAGGAGATCGGGCGCCGACAGCCCGGCCCGCAGCGATGTGCCGGCCACACTGCCGGCGGACGTGCCGACGATGACGTCCGAAGTCCGTGGGTCCCAGCCGATCACCTGCTCCAGTGCGGCAAGAACACCGGCATGGAAGGCGCCGCCGGCCGCGCCGCCAGCACCGAGGACGAGTGCGACGCGCATCAGAGCACTCGGCGGGGCCGGGCGATTCGCACCATCGGCGGAACCTACACCGACGGTCGACACGCTCGCCCGGGCGGCTCTGCTTCACCTCACGGGTTCGTCGTCGGTGAGGTTCTGTTCGATTCGGACGAGCGTTGCATCGAGCAAGTCGAGCTGTCGGGGGGAAATCCCCTTTCGGAGCCGACGCCGAACGGATCGATCAATCGTTCGGCTGCTGGCCCAGAGCTCGTGCCCTTTGTCGGTCAGGCTGACGCGCCATGCCCTACGGTCCGACGGATCGGGCTGTCGCTGCACCGCATTGGCAGCTTGAAGCGAATCGATGTACGCACCGATTCTGGCCTTGCCCGTCCCGATTCGCCGTGCCAGTTCGACCTGCGTGAGCGCTCCCGAGCTTCCGAGGTGGGCGAGAACGGTGGCCTCGGCGAGATTGATGCCGATCGGGGCGAGGGCCGAGTCATAGGCGCCGCGAACGACGCGCGCCGTGGCGATGAGTGTGCCTTCCACCCGGCTGCACGATGGGGCGTCGGACTCGTGGCTCACCGTCACAACGACTACGTGCGCTTCGGAAGGTGGACGGTTCCGGTGCCCATGGCCGAGAGCTCCCCATGCTGGTTCCGCGCCTCCTGCTCCACGGTGACGTAGGCCTTGCCATCTGCATCGACGCCCTTGTCGATGACCTTGCCGTCGATCGCGATCCAGTCGCCGACCACGTTGTGGTGACGGATCTGGCTCTGATGGCGGCGCAGGAACCCTTCGTCGCCCATCCAGTTGGTGAGCTGGTGCATCAGCCACGAGCATCGCTCGGGTCCATAGTCGTACGCCCCAGGCGTGCCGACATCGGTGGCCAGCTCATCTTCCCAATGGACGCGCTCCGGGACATCGGGGATGCCGAGAGCATTCGGTATCCCGAGGCCGGGATGCTTCCTCATCTGCTTGTAGGCGAGCTTGTTGGCCCGGATGTACAGACCGCCCCACCCTTGCGCAAAGGCGATGAATCCTGTGACGGTCATCGGTCCCTTCACCAAAGTAGGGAGAACGTCACCGACGTTGACCTCGTCGTAGTAGCGCGGTTCAGCACCCCGAATGCTCTCCGCCTCGTAGAGCTTGAAGATCTGGTTCAGGTCCTCGGCCGTGTAGCGCATCGGGGGTCGGGCCTTCGCCGTCTTGTACTTGGTTCCGAGCTCTCGGGCCGCGTCCCGCTCGGTACGGAAGCACCACGACTCACCGCTCATCAGAGCGGTCCCCGTCGGATCATGCATCTCCACGTGGTAGATCTGCTGGAAGGCACGACCTGCGAATCGGGTCTCGTGCTCGACCAGCTCCTTCAAGTGGGCCTGCGTGTGCACTTCGGTTCCCCGGACGATCGGCCGGTGCCACGTCAGATCCGCCCCGGCCCACATCGCGTGGATGCCGGGCAATCCCCCGACGTAGCCCGACAGGATCCGGTTCAGCGCGAACACGAAGCTCGGAGGGGCGATCACCGTGCCGAACTTCGTCGAAGCGGCGTACTCCGGGTCGCACCACAGAGGGTTGTCGTCGCCGATCCCGTGCGCGTAATGGCGGATGTTGTCGCGCGTGGCCTCGTAACACCATGGCTCGACCGTGTCCGCGATCGGCACGTTGATCAACCGGCGAAGGCTGTCCAGAGCCGAGTCGGTGATCCTCGCGAAGCGCGTCTGCCCATCCTCGGCGTCGATGTCGACGGCTTG
>JAYTFI010000734.1:0-3258 GCA_043734485.1 Acidimicrobiales bacterium
GTCGCCGCTACTCCTGCAGGAACGCCACAATCGTCGGCCACGCAGCCGGGTCCTGGATCATGAACATGTGGCCACCGTCGCAGAACGCGAGCCGGGCACCGGGGATACGGCCGGCGAGGCGCTCCATGTTCTCCGGAGGCGCCTGCTGATCGAACCGGCCGCCGATACACAGCGTCGGCGCGGTGATGGTGGGCAGGCGCTCCCACGTGTCGTGGTCGAACCGGGCTTCGAGCTGCAACCGCGATCCACGGGCGGCCTCACCCGTCGGCTGCGGACGGCTCTCGAGGTAGCCGAGGATCCCTTGAAAGCCAGGGGCGATGGTCGGCGGCGTCGTGGTCCAGTCGTTGCGTGAGTCGATCTTCGGAAGCCATGCGCGCATACGTTCATCGCCAGTGAGGCCATCGAGGCCGAGCAGGTCCCACGACGAACCGCCCTCACCGCCCGACGACGTGCACGCCAGCACGAGCCGGTCCACCCGATCGGGATGACGCAGCACGAACTCCTGCGCGACCATGCCGCCGAACGACGTACCGACCACGTGGCAGCGGTCGACGCCAAGCCCATCAAGCAGCGTCGCGGCATCGTCGGCATAGTCCGCCATCGTGTATGGACCCTCGGGAATGGTGGTCTGCCCGAGGCCGCGCTGGTCGTACATGACGGTGTCGAAGGCGCGCTCCAGCGGGCCCTTGCCGCGTGTCGGGTTCTGGCGCAGGTCGCCGCCCGACCCGCTGATCGACAGCACGGTCGGGCCCGAACCATGGCGCTCGTAGTAGACGTCGATGTCACGACAGCGAAGCGTTGCCATCATGCGCCGCTCAGAAGATGATGACGCTGCGGGCCACCGAGCCGGCCTTCATCGCCGCGAACCCGCTGTTGATGTCGTCCAGACCGATACGTGCGCTTACCAGTTCGTCGAGCTTCAGCCGGCCCTGCATGTAGAGGTCGATGTAGCGCGGCATATCGACGCGGAACCGGTTCGAACCCATGTTGGAGCCCTGGATCTTCTTCTCCGCCAGGAGTTCGACGCCGTGCAGCTCGATCTTGGTGCCCATCGGGATCATGCCGATGACCGTCGCCGTGCCGCCGGCCCGCAGCATCGAGAACGACTGTTCAGCCGCGGTCTTGTTCCCGATGGCCTCGAAGCTGTACTCGACGCCGCCCTTCGTCAGCTCCTTCACCGCCGCGACCACGTCAACCTTGGAGCCGTCGATCACGTCGGTCGCGCCGAAGTCCTGGGCCATCTCGAGCTTGGCCGGGTTCAAGTCGATGGCGATGATGCGACCTGCGCCGGCGATGCGCGCACCCTGCACGCAGTTGAGGCCGATGCCACCACAGCCGATCACGGCGACTATCGAACCAGCCTCGATCGCGGCCGTGCGGAACACCGCGCCGAGCCCGGTGGTGACCCCGCAGCCGATGAGCGCGGCGCGGTCGAGGGGCATGTCCTTGTCGATCTTCACGACCGCGTGCTCGTGGATCAGCAGCTGTTCGGCGAAGCTCGACAGCCGCATGAACTGGTGGACGTGCTCACCGTTGCAGGTGATGCGCGACGCCTCGCCGGCGGGTCGCTCGATGGCGGCGCGGTTGTTGCACAGCGCCAGCCGACCGGTGAGGCAATAGTCGCAACCGCCGCAATACGCCGACAGGCAGGTGATGACGTGGTCGCCCGGCTGCACGTAGGTGACACCTTCACCGACCGCCTCCACAACGCCGGCCGACTCATGACCAAGCACCGCCGGCAAGGGGTGCGGGTAGAGCGCGTCCATGAAGTGGAGGTCGGAGTGGCACAGGCCGGCGGCGGCCGTGCGGATGAGCACCTCGCCGGCCCGTGGCTTGTCGAGCTGCACGTCCATGATGTGCAGCTCACTCGGCATCGATTCCAGAACGGCAGCGCGCATGTCCGGGTTCCCCTCACTGTCGGCGGCGCGCCCGACTGGCATCGCCCGCGCCCTTCCTAGTGCGCCGAACCTCCAGATCGCCAGTGGACGCGTCACGTCGGTAGGGTGCGCCCATGAGAGCTGCCGTCTACGACCACACCGGGGGACCCGAAGTACTGCGCTACGACGAGGTGCCCGATCCCGTCCTGCGCAAGGGCGGCGTGATCATCGAAGTCGGCGCAGTCAGCATCCAGGGCGGTGACGTGCTCAACCGCCAGGGCGGCGCGCTCGTCACTCACCCGCACATCGTGGGCTACCAGGTCGCCGGCGTCATCCGCGAGGTCGGCTCCGAGGTCATCGGGTTCGTCGTCGGCCAGAAGGTCGCCGCGACGATGGCCTCCGGCAGTCACGCCGAGCTCGTGAGCGTCTCTGCCGCGAGCGTGTTCGCGATCCCCGACTCGATGTCGATCGAGACCGCGGCCGGCATCCCCATCGAGTTCGGCACTGCCCACGACTGCCTGTTCGAGTTCGGCCGCCTCGTCGCCGGCGAGACCGTCCTCATCCAGGCCGGAGCGGGTGGTGTCGGTCTGTCCGCCATCCAGCTCGCCAAGAAGGCGGGCGCTGCGCTCGTGTTGGCCACGGCGTCCAGCGACGAGCGGCTCGATCGTCTGCACGCATACGGCATGGATCACGGCATCAACTACGCGACCGCGGACGTTGCCAGCGAGGTCCGCCGGCTCACCGACGGCAAGGGTGTGAATCTCGTAGTGGATCCGGTCGGGGGCAAGACGCTCGAAGGGAGCGTCGGCGCGGTCGCCTACCGCGGCCGGATCAGCTGGGTCGGCAACGCCGGCAGGGCAGACGAGGCTCCGGCGATCGGGGCGATCATGGGCAAGAACGCGTCGATCACGGGTGTGTTCCTCGGGGCCGAGATGGCCATGAACGGCGTCCGCACGCGGCCGATGATCGAGGCGATCATCGAGCGCGTCGCCAGCGGCGAGCTCGAAGTGGTCGTCGACCGGGTGTTCCCGCTGGAGGAAGCGGGCGAGGCGCATCGCTACATCGAGAGCCGCAAGGCGTTCGGTCGGGTGATGCTCAAGCCCTGAGCCGCCTCAGGCCCGTCGGCCGCTTCGTGCTCCGTCGGTCGTTAGCTGCTGCGCCACATTCGGGGCTTCTCGACGCACACACCGGACCCGCTCATCCATGCGTGGACGCGCGCTCGACCGTGTCGTGCAATTCGCGGTGCTGAACCTGCATCGAGCTACCTTGAGCCCGCCGACACCCGGGTCGTTTCGTTATGGTTGGCGTTCATGATTCTTGAGTCGTTGACGGTTCCGCTTGATCGTTTCGAGGAAGCGACGGGCTGGATGCTGAAACCGCA
>JAYTFI010000735.1:0-3471 GCA_043734485.1 Acidimicrobiales bacterium
CGAGGCGACCCCGCTGCAGGCCCGGGCGTTCGAGCTGCTCGGCGTGTCGCCCGCCTCGTTGTAGACAGAGCGGCGCAGCTCATCTGGGGTGATCTGAACTCAAACTCGCCCGTTCTTCAGTGGAAGTTCGGCCTAGCTGACAGATCAGGCCCGAGGGCGACGAGCTGGTACGCCACTGGGACTCCATCAACCGCAACCATCGACTTTGTGACAGGCGTTGTCACATACGTCACAAAGTGGTGTAGGTCGATCGCTCTTCGCAGCGCCGCCTCGATCCATGCCGGCTCGGGCGATCCGCGCAACCCCTCACTCGTGCTGTGGAGGCGACAACGTGGGGTGTAGTCGCCCGGGTCGACGACGCCGGGGTGAGGTCACACCGTCTACGCGGATGGTCGGCGAACCCAGGAACCGGTGGCTGGCTGCCACGGTCGGGTCGGTCGCATCGATGATGCGCACGACAGCCCCTGGAGCGTGGACCGCTTCATTTCCAAGGCCCAGAGTCTCGCGGCCGACGGTGCTCCAGCGGGGATGGAGCTGGCCCGGGTGACTGGCATGTGACGGGTGATCACGGGCACAGTTCCGCCGGACGGTGCGGACGATGATGGCGGAGCTGCCGGACGCGGCCACGGCGGCTTCCGATGAACGCGTCGACCGCGTCGCGTGGATCCCCCAGGGCGAAATCGAGCTCGGCTTGACCGGGCCGCTACGACGGCGGGGCGATCATCCGCGGCCCGGGCGAAGGTGGCCGGGGTGACTGCGCCCACCGGATCGCCGGAGGCGTCCGAGACAAACGCGACCAGGCCCGGGCGTTCCCGGGCAGGGTGGCCCTGGCCATCGACGCGCCGGACTGCGACTGCGAGGACGCGGACGTCGGGCTGTTCGGCAGCACCTACCATGTACTCGATTCTGACCTCCGCGAGCTCGGACCCGTGGAGTTCCGACCGAACGGCTCACTGGCGGTTCAGAAGGCCGCCGAGTACCCGGCCGTGCTCGTCTTCAACGTAGGGATGTTCGGCGGGCCCGATCCGTCGCTCTATCACCACCCATGGTTCGTCGGCGAGCTTCCGACCGCCTTCTATGTCCCCGAGCAGCATCGTCTGGCCCACGGAGCGATCACCAGGACGCCGGCGCTCGTCGACGGGAACCTAGCGGGCCTCCACTTCCCGCAGTGAGAGTAGGACCTCCACGCCCAGGAATGGCCCGTCCGATAAGGGGCGCTCTACGCCATTCGCTGATCCATGCGCATCAGGGCCCGCGCTTCGCCCATCCGAAACGAGGACGTTGTGAGGGATCTCCCCGAGCCAGGCGATCACGACAACGATCGCCAAGAGCGGGACCGCAGGGACACGCGGATGTTCTCACCCCAGGGCGTTCGACCCGGGTCCGGGAAAATCGGGACCAATGGCACTTGCGAGCGCTTCAACCTCACTCGTAAAGTGATAGGTCCTTTGCGAGGACGTAGCTTGCCCTCCTGAGCATGCCCAGGAGGAGGTGATTCCACCTCAGCACCGACACAGCACCAGCGTCCGTCATCGACTCATAGCCTGACCCTGGAAGGAGATAACGCATGTCGGGTAACCGAGGCGTCGTCTACAAGGCTCCCGGTACCGTCGCCGTGGAGGCCTTCCCGTACCCGAAGCTGGAGATCCCCAAGGAGGTAGCGGACTGGCTCGGCATCAGCAAGGCCGCCCCCCACGCCGCCATCCTCAAGGTCGTCTCCACCAACATCTGCGGCAGCGACCAGCACATGGTCCGCGGACGCACCACCGCACCGGTCGGCCAGAGCCTCGGCCACGAGATCACGGGCGAGATCGTCGAGGTCGGCGCTGATGTCCTGTTCCTCAAGCCCGGTGACATCTGCTCGGTGCCGTTCAACATCGCCTGCGGGCGCTGTCGCTTGTGCAAAGAGCGCAAGACCGGTGTCTGCCTGAACGTCAACCCGGCCCGCCCGGGAGCCGCCTACGGCTACGTCGACATGGGCGGCTGGGTGGGAGGCCAGGCCGAGTACGTGCTGATCCCGTTCGCCGACTTCAACCTGCTGAAGTTCCCCGACCGCGATCAGGCTCTCGCCAAGATCCGCGATCTCACGATGCTCTCCGACATCTTCCCGACCGGTTACCACGGCGCCTACACGGCCGGGGCGACCACCGGGTCGACGGTCTACGTAGCAGGAGCGGGACCCGTCGGCCTGGCCGCCGCTTACTCGGCGCAACTGCTGGGGGCGTCCGCTGTCATCGTGGGCGACATGAAGCCCGAGCGTCTCGCCCAGGCACGGAGCTTCGGTTGTGAGACCATCGACCTGAGTAAGGGGGGCGATCTCGGCGACGCCATCGCCGCGATCCTCGGGGAACCCGTCGTCGATGCTGCGGTCGACGCGGTGGGCTTTGAGGCTCGAGGCCACGGCGCCGGCGCCGGCGAAGCCCCGGCCACGGTGCTCAACGACGTGATGGGCATCACCCGAGCGGGGGCGGGGATCGGTATCCCCGGCCTTTATGTCACGGGTGACCCGGGCGGCATCGACGCAGACGCCAAGATCGGTCAGCTCAAGGTGCGGATCGGTCTCGGATGGGCGCGGTCGCACCGCTTCCAGACCGGCCAGTGTCCGGTCATGTCGTACAACCGGCTGCTGATGAACCTGATCCTGGCCGACAAGGCGGACATCGCCAAGGCCGTCAACGCCACGGTGATCTCGCTCGACGACGCACCCAAGGGCTATCAGGAGTTCGACCGCGGTGTCGCCAAGAAGTTCGTGATCGATCCGCATGGGATGATCCCGGCCTGACCAGGGTGACATTCGCCTCCGGTGGGGAGGGTTCGCCTCCCCACCGGAGGTCTGACCTCCGCGACGATGGGCCTACGCCACTCTCGACCTCATCGGGATCAGCTTCTTGACGATCGAGATGTTTCCCCGCTATCCGACGGCGATCGGAGCGGACATGGCCATTGCTCATTCGACAATCGGTGTCGGGAACGTCCTCGTGCCTCAGATAGCCTCGGCCCAGAAGGACCTCGTTTCGGACCGCCCCCGGCGCAGGCTTCACCGAGCACGTGACGGGACCCTGGCTGAGCTCCCCTATTGGGCAGCCCGACGGTCCAGTTCCTGAAGACGTGATCTCCTGAAGGCGCCTTAGCGCGCTGACGGCAACGACACGGAGGCCCATCACCTGCGCACGGCACGGGCTCGGCTCACCCCCGCCGGATAGGGTAGGCTCCGACCGTGTCCGATTGCCCGGCCCAGACCCCTGCATGACGCCCTCCGAATTCGCCGCGAAGTGGCGTGACGACCGGCGAGCGCGCGTCCGCCCAGTCCCACTTCGGCGACCTCTGCCGAATGCTTGGCGAGCCGACGCCGACCGACGCCGACCCGACGGGCACGTGTGGCCACCATCGCCTCAGCGCACGGCCTTGCAGCCGGCGCCCCGCACGGTGACGATCAGCTCCGGGGCGGCCGGGTCCGCCTCCACCTTGGCC
>JAYTFI010000736.1:0-2276 GCA_043734485.1 Acidimicrobiales bacterium
CTTGATGAGCGCACCCGAGAGATGGGCCGCATCGGTGTGGCCGCCGCCCGCGAGGCTCTGCGCGTCGCACATGCAGAGCAGACCCAGAAGGCGGCGTGAGGTGTCGCGGGTCGCGTCAGGCGTCGGCGGCGGAATTCGCCGCAGATGGCACGGCAGCCGCAAATGGTGTGGCAGCAGGTATGGCTGGGGGAACGAAGCCGGCGCGCGCCGCGGCGGGCAGCACGTTCTGTTTGAAGTCGGCAAGCGCAGCGCCGTCCGGCTCCGTCGCCATCTCGGAGTAGAAGCGGTAGCGCGGGGAAGCAACAAGGGCGAACGTCTCCGCGAAGTCGCCGGCGGGCACCTGCAGGTCCCGGCAGCCGCTGCACGTCCACCACGACGTCGTGGCGGCGAGCCCCCGAAATGCCAGGAAGCGCGCTCGGCTGGCATCATCGTTGTAGAGCACGTCGGTCACATGGCCGAGCTCGTGGGCAACATCATGCGCGGTCGCTGCCACCGGCCGGTCCGTGCGGATGTACACCTCGACCCTGCGCTGGGTCACCAGGGTCATTCCAAGATAGGCACCGCGCGCGGGGAGGAAGGCGATCGTCCACCCGGGGTAGAGCGTGACCCAGTCGATGTGCAGGAGCGCAAGTGCGGCCCGTCCGATCTCGCCCTCTCGGGACACACCGATCACCGTGGCGCCATTGCGGACCTGCAGGCCAGTGCCGATCTCGACGGTGACGGAGCCCTTGGCCGAAGCGGTGTGCACGCCTCCCGTTCGAGGGGTCGCGATGGCGCCCGTCACACCGATCATCGTTGTGGCAAACAGGCCCGCAATGGCCACCACTATCGCCCGCTGCGGCGCCACACCCGACCAAAGGGCGCGCCTTGCGAAGCGACGACGATCGGTGTGCTGGCGGAGCGCCGTCACGACCTCTCGATACTGAAGGAGCATTCACGTACTGTACGGAAGTTCAGTCATGATCGCCACTCTCCGTGGCGAAATGGTCTGAATGACCCACCCCAGCGGCAAACAGGCGCAGCAACGCTCCTGGCGAGCGGTCCGAGCGCCCACGTAAGGTCGGTGTCATGACTGACGTCGTGATTGTCGAAGCCGTCCGCTCGCCCATCGGCCGTCGCGGCGGCGGGCTTTCCACTGTCCACCCTGCCGACCTGCTCGGCGCCGTGCAACGAGCCGCCGTCGAGCGATCCGGAATAGACCCGGCCACCGTCGATCAGATCGTCGGAGGCAATGTCACACAGGTCGGTGAGCAGGCCTTCAACATCGCCCGCACTGCCTGGCTCACCGCCGGTCTTCCCCTCAGCGTGGCGGCAACCACCATCGACAGCCAATGTGGTTCCTCGCAACAGGCGGCCAGCCTGGCGGCGGGGCTCATCGCCTCCGGCGCGTGCGACATCGTGCTCGCGTGCGGCGTCGAGTCGATGAGCCGCATCCCGCTGGGCGCGAACGTCAAGAGCGGGCCCGGCCGCGCCATCCCAAAGTCGTACTACGGGCACTACGAGATGACATCGCAGTTCGAAGGCGCTGAGCGCATCGCAACGAAATGGGGCATCACCCGAGCCGACGTCGATGCATTCGGCTTGCAGAGCCAGGTCCGCGCCGCAGCCGCCCGTTCCGAAGGACGCTTCGAAAGCGAGATCGTCCCGATTCTCGCACCGGTGCTTGATGACGAGGGGAAGCCTACGGGGGAGACCGTTCTCGTCAGCCAGGACGAGGGCATCCGCGATTCGTCGCTGGAGAAGCTCGGAAGCCTCAAGTCCGTGCTCGAGAACGGCATCCATACGGCCGGTACGTCGTCACAGATCTCCGACGGTGCCTCAGCGCTGCTCCTTATGTCCGGCGAAAAGGCGAAGGCACTCGGGCTTAGGGCCCGGGCCCGGATCGTCACGCACTGCCTCGTCGGCGTCGATCCCGTGCTGATGCTCACCGGCCCGATCGATGCGACTCGTCGGGTGTTCGACCGCAGCGGCATGACCATCGCCGACATCGACACGGTCGAGCTCAACGAGGCTTTCGCCTCGGTGGCCCTGGCCTGGGAGCGCGAACTCGGCGCGGACATGTCGAAGGTCAACCCCAACGGGGGTGCGATCGCGCTCGGCCACCCGGTCGGTTGCACCGGCGCCCGTCTCATCGTCACTGCGCTCCACGAGCTCGAGCGCACCGACGGCACCAACGGCCTGATCACCATGTGCTGCGGCGGGGGCCTCGGCACGGGCACGATCATCGAACGCCTGTAGCGGGCACGGAGAGGTCACGTTGGGTAAGGCGGGACCGC
>JAYTFI010000737.1:0-4373 GCA_043734485.1 Acidimicrobiales bacterium
CTGATCGATGTCGACGACGAACTGCTTGCGACCGCTCGCCACGTACTTGGGACGAAGACGTTGAAGGACACCGTCAACGCCGCTATGGCCGAGGCCGTGCGGGCCCGACGGGAGCGGGTGAGGACGGCCCTCGACGTCTTGGCCGAACTCGCAAAGGACGGCGGACTCGGCGATCGCGAGACCGCGTGGTGACCAGACGATGAGCGCGGTTCATCTCGTCGATACCAGCGTCTTCACACGGTTGCATCACAGCGTGGTGCGCTCGCGGCTGGACCTCCTTCCCGGCGAGTCGCTCGCCCGATGCTCGATGACGGACCTCGAGCTCGGTCATTCGGCCCGCAACGAGCGGGAGTGGGACGTGGTGCAGGCGATGCTCGCCGAGTTCGAGGAGGTGGCGATCTGCGACGCGGTCATCGAGCGGGCGAAGGTCGTCCAGCGGACGCTTGCGGCCGACGGGCTCCGGGGGCGGAAGGTGCCCGACCTTCTCATCGCCGCTGCTGCCGAACTGCATGGATTGGCGGTCATCCACTACGACCGTGACTTCGAGATCATCGCAGGGATCACCGGTCAGGTCCACGACTGGGTCGTTCCGCCCGGTTCGATCGACTGAATCGATGGCGATTGGCCCGGTCGTCGAACCCGCCGGAACGAGCAAGCAGCGCGTCACGCCACAGGCGTGCCGGGGAACTGCTCCCGCAGCACCCGCTTAAGCGCCTTCCCCGTCGGATTCCGCGGAATCGCGTCGACGAACTCGACCGCCTTCGGCTGCTTGAAGCGGGCCAGCTTCCCGTCGCACCAGGCGAGCACATCCTCTGCGCACAGATCATCGCGTTCGCGCACCACGACCGCGAGCGGCGACTCGCCCCATCGCGGCGACGGCTGCGCGATCACGGCGACCTCACGCACCGACGGGTGGGCCAGGATCACGTTCTCGATCTCGGCCGGATAGATGTTCTCCCCGCCGCTGATGATCATGTCCTTGATGCGATCCTTGATCGTCACGAAGCCCTCGTCGTCCCACACCGCGATGTCGCCGGTATGCAGCCAACCGTCGATGATGGTGGCCGCCGTGGCGACCGGATTGTTCCAGTACCCCTTCATCAGATGGCGTCCGCGGACGAGGACCTCGCCGTGCTCGCCCGGTTCGCACGCTGAGCCGTCGGGACGCGCCACCATCACATCGGTGAGCGTGTAGGCGCAGCCAGCCGAACCGATCTTGCGCTCGGCATCGTCGGCCCCGAGGTTGGTGCCCGGCCCACCGGCCTCGGTGAGACCGTATGTCTGCAGGATGCCGATGCCCTTGTCGCGGCACAGCTCCAGCAGCATGAGCGGCACCGGGGCGGCAGCGACGGAGAGGTTCTTGATCGATGAGTGGTCGTGTCGGGACGGGTCGTGCGCGGCGAGCATGGCGCCGAGCATCGAGGGGACGACGAGGCCGCTGTCGATGCGCTCGGCCGCGATGATGTCCCAGATCTTCACCGGGTCGAACGCCCGCATCAACACGACCGTGGAGCCGGCGTACATGGCGTTCTCCAGCGGCAGCAAGCCACCGAGGTGGAACAGCGGCAGTGCGACCAAGTAGCGGTCGCGTAGGTGGAAGCCATCGATGGACGCGGCCTGCGAGAGGATGGCGAACAGCTGCCCCTCGTGGCTGAGCATGGCCCCCTTGGGACGGCCGGTCGTACCCGACGAATAGCAGAGGCACAGCAGGTCGTCGCCATACGCGCCGATCTCCGGTTCATCCGTCGATGATGTGGCGACCAGCTCGGCGTACGAGAGGGCACCCCAGGCCTCGCCGGTGCCCTCCGCCAGCGGGCCGATGCGAATCCAGGTCGTCACCGAGGTCGTGCCCCGCTCGTGCAGCACCCGCACGGCATCGTCGAACTCGGCCCCGAACACGAGCACCGTCGCACCGCTGTCGGTGAGGAGGTACTCGAGCTCGTCGGCGACGAGGCGCCAGTTCAGCAGCACGACGACACCGCCGACCTTGGCCGACCCGTAATACGTCTCTATGAACTCGATGCATGTCGATGCAAGGAGGCCGACTCGGTCGCCCGGCTTCACGCCCGCGCCGGTCAACATGTGGCTGACCCGGTTCACCCGCTGGTTCAGTTCGCGGAAGTCGACGCGCTCGCCGCTTGTCAGGTCGACGACGGCCTCCACCACCGGATTGCGCAGGGCACGGCGGCGGAGAAGGTCACCAAGGTTCGACCCGAGCATGCATTTCCCCCCTGTTTCGGCCTCGGACGACGGCCCGTGGTCCATTGGTGACGATCCGGCTCGGCGAGGCGGTGCACAACCGTACCGTCCGCTGACCGGACGTCCATCTGACACCCGCCGCCCGTGTGCGGCAGGATGCGCCCCATGACGATGGCCCCGGATGTGTCGTTCACGTTGGCTGACCGCTACACGGCACTGGACGGCGAGGTGCTCGTCACCGGCATCCAGGCCCTGGCCCGGCTGCCCATCGACCAGATGCGCGCCGACCGGGCGAAAGGCTGGAAGACGGCGTCGTACGTGTCGGGCTACCAGGGGTCGCCGCTCGGCGGCTTCGACCGCGAGCTGCTGGCCAACGGCAAGCTCCTCGAAGAGTTCGGTGTCCACCTCTGGCCCGGTCTGAACGAGGAGCTCGCGGCCACTTCCGTCGCCGGCAGCCAGCTCGTATCGACGATGAAGACGGCGAAGGTCGACGGTGTCGCCGGCTACTGGTACGGCAAGGCGCCCGGGCTGGAACGGGCGGGCGACGCGATCCGCCACGCTATCTTCGCGGGCACCGCTCGCAAGGGCGGCGTGCTCGCACTCATCGGCGACGACCCGGCCTGCAAGTCATCGACCGTCCCGTCGCGTTCGGACTCGCTGGTGGCCGCCCTCGGCTTCCCGTTCCTCGACCCGGGCAGCATGCAGGACGTGCTCGACCTCGGCCGCCACGGCATCGAGATGTCGCGCGCGTCGGGGCTGTGGACGGGCCTGAAGATCGTCACCGCAGTGGCGGATGGATCGGGGCTGGCCAACGTCGACCCGTACCGCTTCACGCCGATCGTGCCGGTCCTCGAAATTGACGGGAAGCCGTGGACGCCGATGCTCTCGGGTTTCGTCACCGCGCCGACCTCGCTCCTTCAGGAGGCCGAGGTCTTCGGTCCGCGCCTCGAGCTCGCGCTGCGCTACATCACCGAGAACGGGATCAACCGCGAGGTGATCTCCAGCCTGTCGGCCTGGCTGACGATCGTGGCGTCGGGCTACACCGCCGACCTCGTCGTCGCCGCTCTGAAGGTGCTCGGCCTCGACGAGGAGAAGGCGGCCGACCTCGGCATCCGGGTGTTGAAGCTGCGGGCGCTGCATCCCTTCGACGGTGCGGCGATCCGGGCCGTGGCCCGGGGTGTGGGAACTGTTCTCATCGTCGAAGAGAAGCGCGCATACATCGAGACGCTGGTGCGCGATGCGCTCTACGGCAATGCCGATCGCCCTGCCGTTCTCGGCAAGCGCGACGCTGCCGGTGCCGCCCTGGTTCCCGACAGCGGCGCGCTGAGCGTCGATGCCCTCGTCGAGCCGCTCCGCCGGGTGCTTCGCACCACCATCTCGGAGGAGCGCCTCTCCCCGTCGCGGCGTCGCGGTGGGCTCACGCTCACGGTCCGAAAGGACGCAGTGCGCACGCCGTACTTCTGCTCCGGCTGCCCGCACAACACGAGCACCGTCGTGCCCGCGGGCTCGCTCGTGGGCATCGGCATCGGCTGCCACGGCATGGTCAGCACCATCGGCCACGAGAACCGCGGCGAGTTCACCGGCATCACGCAAATGGGCGGCGAGGGGACGCACTGGATCGGCATGTCGCCGTTCGTGGACACGCCGCACATCTTTCAGAACCTCGGTGACGGCACGTTCTTCCACTCGGGTCAGCTCGCAGTGCAGGCGGCCGTGTCGTCGGGTGTCTCGATCACCTACAAGATCCTCTACAACGCAGCCGTGGCCATGACCGGCGGTCAGGATGCGACCGGCCTCCTCCCGGTGCCGCAGGTCGCGGCCAAGCTGATGGCCGAAGGCGTGAAGGAGGTGATCATCACCACCGACGACATGGACAAGTACAAGGGCGTGAAGCTCACGTCCGGTGTCACCGTCCGCCACCGCGACAAGATCATCGAGGCACAGGAGCACCTCCGCGACATCAGCGGCGTCACCGTGCTCATCCACGATCAGCAGTGCGCGGCCGAGAAGCGCCGTGACCGCAAGCGGGGCTTGCTGCCGACGCCGAAGACGCGTGTGGTGATCGACCATCGCGTATGCGAGGGCTGCGGCGACTGCGGTGTCCAGTCGAACTGCCTGAGCCTCGAACCGATCGACACCGAGTACGGGCGCAAGACGAAGATCGACCAGGCGAG
>JAYTFI010000738.1:0-6354 GCA_043734485.1 Acidimicrobiales bacterium
CCGAGTGCGACGTTCAGGACCTGCAGGCCACGGCAGATCGCAAGCGTGGGGAGTCCGAGTTCCAAGGCGGCCAGCATCAGCGACATCTCGAGGTCGTCCGACGTGTCGACGACGCCATACGTCCGCGGATGTGCGGCCTGGCCGAAGCGCTGCGGGTCGACGTCGCCTCCCCCGACGAGCACCAGCCCATCCATGCGCTCGAGGTACTGCTTGGCGTCGTCGACGGAGATCGAACGCGGTGCCACGATCGCCTCATCGGCACCCGAACGCCAGAGTGCGTCGAGGTAGACGTTCTGCATGACCGTCGCCGACGCATCAGGCCAGGACTGCACCTCACCCGGGTTGCGGGGACGCGACGAGATGGCGATGAGCGGACGCGCGGCAGGTCGGGGCATCGACGTGAAGTCTGGCACTGTTTCGATGGCTGTGGGCCGCCTCCGCTCTACCAACGCTCGAAGTTGCGGCGCAGCTCCCAGTCGGTGACGGCCTTGTTGAACTGCATCCACTCGTGCCGGGCGGTGGTGACGAAGTGGTGCACCACGTCCTCGCCGAACGCAGCGACCGCCGCGTCCGACGCCTCGAGGAGCTGGATCGACTCGACGATGTTCCACGGAATCCGGGGCACACCCTTGGACTCGTAGGCGTTCCCGACGAACGGTGCCTCGAGCGCCAGGCCCTGCTGCAGACCGTGCAGTCCACCGGCGATCACCCCGGCGAACGCGAGGTACGGGTTCGCGTCGGCACCGGGGATGCGGCTCTCGACCCGAAGGCCGGAACCGTGCCCGGCGATGCGCAGCCCGCACGTGCGGTTGTCCATCCCCCAGGCGACGGCCGTCGGTGCCCAACTCCCGGGCTGGTACCGCTTGAAGGAGTTCACTGTCGGTGCGAACAGCCACGAGAACTCGCGGGCCGTCGACAGCATGCCGGCGAGGTAGTGCTCGAAAGGCGCAGACATCTTGTGCGGGTCGGCCGAGTCGGCGTCGGCGGCGGTGTCGTCGACCAGGTTCCAGAGGCTCGAGTGGACATGGCACGACGAGCCGACGTCGTCCATCGT
Source organism: Acidimicrobiales bacterium (assembly GCA_043734485.1). Classification (GTDB taxonomy): domain Bacteria; phylum Actinomycetota; class Acidimicrobiia; order Acidimicrobiales; family JANYDT01; genus JAYUDQ01. The sequence goes on from JAYTFI010000738.1 coordinate 1,055, forward strand.
GTACTTCGCCATGAACGTGATTGCCCGACCCGCGAGCGCAGCGATCTCTTTGGCCCCGTTCTTGTAGATGGCAAGGCGATCGGCCATCTCGAGCGCCTCGGCGTAGCGCAGGTTGATCTCGTGCTGGGCGAAGCCGGCCTCGCCTTTCGAGCACTCGATGGGGACGCCGGCACCATCCATACCGTTGCGTATGGCGCGTATCAGGTGCTCATCCTTCGACGTCTGAAGGATGTGGTAGTCCTGAATCGTGTTCGAATCCGGGGTGAGGCCCCGGTAGCCCTTGGTGGCAGCTTCTTCGAAGGATTCGCGGAACAGGAAGAACTCGAGCTCGGCTCCGGTCTTCACCGTGTAGCCGAGCTTCGCGGCCCGCTCGATCTGGCGCTTGAGGATCTGACGGGGCGACACCTCGACCGGCGAGTCGTGCTCGTCGAGGAGATCGCAGATAACGAGCGCGGTCTTCTCCAGCCAGGGTATGCACCGCAACGTGGCGAGGTCGGGAACGGCTTTCATGTCGCCGTAGCCCGCCTCCCAATTGGCGAATCGGTAACCGGGGAGCACGTTCATCTCCACGTCAGTGGCGATCAGGTAGTTGCATGCCTCGATCCCGTGAGCGAGCGTGTCCTCTACGAAGAAATGGCCGGTCATGCGCTTGCCCTTCCACGACCCGGCAAGGTCGGGGAACACCACGAGCACCGTGTCGATCGCGTCGCGCGCGACCTCGTCCTTCAGCTGTTCGACCGAGAGCAGCCCGGGGTTCACGCGAGTGACGAGAGCTCGTGCTCGATGGCGAGCAACTCTTCGCGAGTGCCTTGGACCTTCGGGCCGGTGAACCATTTCTTCGCCGACGCCATCCACCAGATCCCGACCGCGATCCCGATGCCGCCCACGACCGGCAGCGTGAGGTTCGCGGTCTCCCACTTGTTCCAAGGGACGAACTGGGGGAGCACACCGACGGTGCAGATGACGAGGACGTATACGACCGCGAACCAGCCGATGAACTTCGACCGCGCACCCAGGTGCCAAGGCCCCTTCTGGAATTCGGGGTTCCGCAGACGGAGGAAGATCGGGATGATGTAGCTGATGTAGAGACCGATCACGCACATGAGCGTGAGGGCGAAGAAGGCGACGGGAATGGCTGCCCTCGTCTGGATGAGCGTGAGCGCGCCGGCGAGGGCGGAAAGCCCGACACCGAGCCACAGCGAGTTCGTCGGCGTCCGCGTCTTCGGGTTGATCTTGTGCCACACCCGGCTCAGCGGCAGACCGTTGTCCCGGCTGAAGGCGTAGATCATCCTGCTGTTCGCGGTGACGGACGCCATCCCGCAGAAGAACTGGCCGACTGTGGCAATGATGACCAACAGTTTGCCAGCGAATCCCGTCAATGCCGTCGTGAACACCAGCGCTCCGGCGAGGATTCCCCCACCGGCGATGGAGTCGTACTTGCCCTTGGGAATAGCCAACACCATGGCCCAGTTGATGGCGAGGGCGGCGATGGCCGAGATGTAGATAGAGCGCACAATGGCCTTCGGCGCACTCGTCGCCGCTTCGTGCGTCTCCTCGCTCACATGGGCGGAAGCATCGAATCCGGTTATGGTGTATTGCGCTAAAAGCAGACCGACTAACCCGACGTAGAGGCCAGAGCCCGGGAAGCTCCACCCGGTGCTGTTCTTCCACTCGAACACCCCCGGCCCACCGCCATGCTTGGCCAGCAGCAGTGCAATCACGATGATGGCTGACCCGGCCACATGCCACCACACACTGATATCACCGAGGAGCTTCACCAGGTTCACGCCATAGGTATTCAATAGTCCGTGGATAGCGAGCAGGATGAGATAGGTGACATAGACGGTCCATTTGGTGGACCGAAGGCTGTCCCACCCGAGGAGCCGGAAGCTGTACAGCACGTAGTTGGCGAGGGCCCAGTCGACCGATGCGATCACGCCGATCTGCCCGACGAGGTTGAACCAACCGGTGAACCACGCCCACTTGGCGCCATCCTTGCGGGCCAGCTTCGCCGACCAGTAGTACAGGCCGCCGGCCGTCGGATAGGCCGAGCAGATCTCGCCCATGGCCGCGCCTACGGCGAGGGCACCGATGCCGACGACGATCCACCCGAGGAAGATCATCCGCGGTCCGCCGGCGAGCATGCCGAGCGAGAAGCTCGTCAGAGCACCGGCAAGCACCGAGATGATCGAGAAGGAGATGGCGAAGTTCGAGAACGTCCCCATTCGCCGATTCAGCTCTTGGGCGTAGCCCAACTCGTGCAATCGATCTCGGTCGGCGTCTGCCGAAGGTTGGCTCACGATTCCCCCGTGCTCATTCGCGCGTGTCGACGGTCGGCCGCGTAGCGACTCTCTCTCTAGCACCGCGTGACGAGGTCATGTCGGGTCGACGGATGGGTTCTGGAATGTCGGCTGCTTTTCTCAGGCTGCCGCGGAGGCGTTCTTCCGGCGCTTGACGAGGATGTAGACGAGAGCCACGACTGCGGCACCGCCCGCCACCCAGCCGATCTTCTGGACAATGGCCTCGGCTTTGTCGCCGAGCCAGTAGCCGCCGAGCATGCAGACCACCGCCCACGAGACCGCACCGACCACGTCGTAGGGCAGGAAGTCCTTCTTGTAGTTCATCCCCGTCATGCCCGCCGTGGCCGGCATGATCGCCCGCAGGAATCCGACCCAACGTCCGACGAGCACGATGAGTCCCTTGCGCCGGGTGATCAGGTCCTCCGCTCTGCGCCAGCTGTCGTCGCCGAGCTTGCGTCCCAGTCTGGACGTCTGTAGCCGTCGACCATATCGGCGACCGACGGCGAAGCCGAATGCATCGCCGAGCAGCGCGGCGACAATGCCCACGACGAGGAGCATCAGGATGTTGATTCCCCCCGTTCCGGCGGCGATGCCGGCCACGATGAGGGTGATCTCGCCGGGGACGAAGAACAGCATGGTGCCGGTCTCGGCAAACGTGAGGATGAAGGCCAGCACATACAGCCATGGGCCCGAGGCCTTCTTGATCCAGCTCGTGATCGCCGACGCGAGGATGAGCGCGGTCATCGGCCGTTACTCGGGCGTCGTGTAGGCGCCGGTGATGCCACCGTCGATGATCAGCGACTGGCCCGTCATGTACGACGAGTCGTCGGAGGCGAGGAACAACGCGGCACGAGCCAGCTCCTCAGCCTCGGCCCAGCGGCCCATCGGGATGTGCACGATGCGCCGGGCCTTGCGTGCCGGGTCACTCCACAACTGCGCCAGCAGCGGCGTGCCGACCGGGCCCGGACACAGCGCATTGCAGCGGATTCCCTGACGGGCGTAGATGGCAGCGATCTCACGGGTCATGGCCAGCACGCCGCCTTTGGTGGTGGTGTACGCGATCTGCGGCGTCGCCGCGCCGTTGTGGGCGACAAAGCTGGCGACGTTGATGATCGAGCCGCCGCCCGACGCCAGCATCGCGGGTATGCCGTGCTTGTTGCAGAGGAACACGCCCTTGAGGTTCACATCCATCGTGCGGTCCCACACGTCTTCACCGGTAGCCACCGGGTCATCGTCGTCACCCATCATGATGCCCGCGTTGTTGTAGAGAATCGTAAGCGCGCCGAACGTCTCGACTGTTGCGTCGACCATCGCCTTCACATCGGAGCTGTTGCTCACATCGCCGCCGACGCTGGCCGCCTCGAAACCCTCGGCCTTGATCCCTTCGACCGCAGCCTCTGCGGCCTCGACGTTGAAGTCGGCGACCATCACCTTCGCGCCCTGCTGCGCGAAGAGCTGTGCCGCGACGAGGCCCATCCCACCGGCGGCACCGGTGATCAACGCGACCTTGCCGTCGAGGCGACCCACATTCTCGAACCGCATGCCTGCTCCTTGCTCACGCGTGCCCGCGCGCGACCTCGTCGACGAAGCCCCGGACACTACCCGCCGACCCTGCCCGGCCGGTCACGTCGGCCGTCGCGCCACACGCTCGATTGAAGCCGGGCGGATTCGGCACAGCCTTCGCACACTACGGTCGCAAATCTGCAGCAAATGCCCAGGTGGCGCCGAAACCCATCGTCGATGCCTGTGCCAAATCCGCCCATCTTTTGTGACGGGCGCGCTTAGGGGCTCCCCCCTCGCCATCGACATCACCGAGAGTTCACGTGTGACCTCACGAACGGATCTCGTTGCCACGGCGCTCAAGGATTCACTCCATGGCGCAATCAGCGCGGCAGCGCTCGGCACCCACGGAGTGCACCGAGCGGCGAGGTCCCGGCTCGTGGCGGACGGCGTGCTGGAGCAGCCAGCCCGAGGAGTGTTCACGTTCTCGGGGGCTCCGCACACCTACGAACAGGACTGTGCGGTCGCACTCATCGTCGGCGGACCGGATGCGGCGATCGCTGGCCCGGCGGCTGCCCGACTGCACGACCTCGACGGCTTCGCGCCCAGGCGGGGCAAGCCGTTCGCGGTTGGCCAACGCGGGCCGGTGCTGGGGGAGCGGGCCACAATCGCAGGCCGGACGCCCTCAGTGAACGTCCCCCGATCGAGCGGTCGACGCGGCCATCACCTGCGCCGCGTTGATGCGTTCGACAACGTTTGCAGGATCGACGGGCTCCGGGTCATCGGCGTTGCGCAGACACTCATCGAGCTCGGCGCAGGACTCCCCGAGACGCAATCACCCGGTGGTCACCGCCTCCGTGCGGCCGATCTGGTCGAGCTCGCGCTCGAGTCGGCGTTGCACCAGAAGCTGACCACGCTCGACCGCATTCGAGACGTCCTCGACGGGGTCGGACGAACGAGCGCGGGCGCGGCTGCTTTGCGAAGGGTCCTCACAGTTCGCCCGTTCGATATCGCCGCCACCGAGAGCTGGCTGGAGACAAGAGCAGTACAGGTGCTGCGGGCCGCAGGCATCGTGGATCTCGAACGCCAGGTCGAGATTCGGACCCCGTCCGGCGTCCGCATCGGACGGGTCGACTTCCGGCGAGGACCGGTGATCATCGAGTGCGACGGAGCGGAGTGGCATCCGGATTTCGAGGAGGACCGCAAACGATGGGCCGCCTTGCAGAGCGCCGGGTACCTTGTCCTTCCCGCCACCTTTCAGATGGTGGAATTCCAGACCAGAGAATTCATCCGGACCATGCGCGAGCTGACGGCACAGGCCGATCGACGTGGACTTCAGACGTCGAGGAAGCGGCTGACGGCAAGTGCCGAGCCGATGGCACCGGCGAGTGCACCGACGATCACCATGGTGATGCCGGTCGTGAACACCTGACCCGAGCTGACCGACATCTGCTTGAGCAGGGTGAACGAGCTGTGGCGGATCGATGACTGCGCCCACGC
>JAYTFI010000739.1:0-2724 GCA_043734485.1 Acidimicrobiales bacterium
CCCCCGAGGCGCGGCGTTTGCACAGGTCGAGGGTCTACGAGTTTGGTCGGGGTGACAGGTCGGGGTGACAGGTCGGGGTGACAGTGGTCGGGGTGACAGTGGTCGGGGTGACAGTGGTCGGGGTGACAGGATTTGAACCTGCGGCCTCTTCGTCCCGAACTTCGCGCAACCGCAACTGTTTTGGTTGCTGAGCACGGATGGCGCCACGCAGCCCGGCTGGACAGCAGGTTGCGGTGGTGGTGTTGCGGTATTTCGTTGCGGTACTGATGCCGCGCAGATGGGTAACACGACAAATCAAACCCGCAAGCACTTCAGCCACGATCGGACGACTGACTGCGTCAGAACACCGTGAAGACAAGGGACCGCCGACAGAACTCGGCCGCTCCGGGCAGCGGCACCGCCGCGGCGCAGGTGGGTATGGTGGCGGTCCCGGACAGTGGTTAATGGCACGCAGTAATGGGCGTTGCGTTTTCTGATGCGGACGGGCACCGACCAACCCTTTGGAGATGGCAACAATTTCCTTGTGCTGCAACACTTTTCGCGTTTGGAGCGGTTGACCGGGATAGAGACCGGCCAACTTGTTGAAATCCAGAAGGGCGGTGGATCAGGCAGGGAGGCGCCGTCCGGACTGTTTGCGTAGGATTCCCGCCATGGCCACCACCCCAGTCCTCACCACGCAGCAGGAGGACTTCCCACGCTGGTATCAGGACGTCATCGCGAAGGCGGAGTTGGCCGAAAACGGCCCGGTGCGCGGCACCATGGTGATCCGGCCGTACGGCTACGCGCTATGGGAGCGGATGCAGGCGGCGATGGACGAGCGCATCAAAGCCGCCGGAGCCGAGAACGCCTACTTCCCGCTCTTCATCCCGGAGAGCTACATGAAGCGCGAAGCGGAGCACGTCGACGGCTTCAGCCCCGAACTCGCGGTCGTGACCCACGCCGGCGGCAAGGACCTCGAGGAACCGATCGTCATCCGGCCAACCTCCGAGACGGTCATCGGCGCGTACATGTCCAAGTGGGTGCAGAGCTACCGCGACCTGCCGCTGTTGCTCAACCAGTGGTGCAACGTCGTACGCTGGGAATTGCGGCCGCGGCTGTTCCTACGCACCAGTGAGTTCCTGTGGCAGGAGGGGCACACCGCGCACGCCACGTACGACGACGCCCGTGCCTACGCCGCGCACATCGCCCATGACGTGTACCAGGACATGATCGTGAACACGTTGGCAGTCCCGCTTGTGGTGGGGCGCAAGACGAAGCGGGAGCGATTCGCCGGCGCTATCAACACCACCGCCCTCGAGGCGATGATGATCGACGGTAAGGCGCTGCAGATGGGCACCAGCCACGAGCTCGGCCAGAACTTCGCGAAGGCGTTCGACATCCGCTATCTGGCCTCCAGCGGCCAGCAGGAGCTGGCTTGGACGACGTCGTGGGGCACCTCCACCCGGATGGTCGGTGGCCTGATCATGGTGCACGGCGACGACGACGGTCTGCGGGTTCCGCCGGTGATCGCCCCGGTCCAGGTGGTGGTGCTTGCCATCAAGCCAGAGGTGGCCGAGGTGGCGCACCGGATCGGCGCCGAGCTCCGGGCGGCCGGGGTTCGGGTCAGGGTCGACGACCGGGACCTGCCGTTCGGCCGCCGGGCGGTGGACTGGGAACTGAAGGGCGTGCCGATTCGCGTCGATATCGGGCCGCGGGATCTGGCCGAGAACATGGCCACCGTCGCGCGCCGGCTCACCGACGCCGGCAAGTCCTCGGTCTCGCTCTCGGCGCTGAGTGAGACGGTCACCGTGGCACTCGCGGCGGATCAGGTCGCGATGCTGGCAACTGCCACCGATCGACAGAACGCACGGATCGCGCCGGTGGCCACCGTCGAGGAAGCCATTGAAGCATGCGCAACGGGCTGGGCCCGGATGCCCTGGTCGACGCTGGGCGAAGAGGGCGAGGCGCGACTGGCCGAGTCGGCGATCAGCGTGCGCTGTCTGCAGCGCGAGGACGGCAGCGTGCCCGAACGAGACGACGAGGAGAACCTGGTCGCCTTCGTCGGCCGCAGCTACTGATCCGACGTGCGTATCTCGACCACGGTCATCAGCATCCAGTACGGCTCGCTCCGAGCAGATCATTTTGTCGCGATGCAACAACGAGCGTTCCCAGAGAGGGAACCAACATGAACATCGACTACGAGCGGGTCGACGATCTCCGGCGCGGCCGCGGCCCGATCCCCGAGCATGTGATCGACGAGTTCGTCGGCGGCCGGCTCTCCCGGCGCGACTTCATCCGACGGGCCGCCATGGTCGGAGGAGATGCTTGACACAGGCCGCGTTCAGCCATCCTGGAAGGCGATTCTCCGCGTGCATCGTGCCGTCGGCTTTCGTGACTACTTCGAGCCGAAGTTCCTGTCAGAACAGTGACGCTGTGTTACGGTTTTGGCATGACTGGTTGGGATGCACTCTGGGAGGTCGCAGCTGACCAGCACGGGTACGTGACTGTGGAACAGGCTGAGGAAGCGGGCGTGACATACGACGCCCTGAAGCAGGCCGCGTGGCGTGGGCACATCGAACGGCCCGTCCGTGGCATTTACCGGCTCCCGACAGTGCCAGCGACCGGACATGACCTTGAAGCTCTCGCCGTCCTGTGGACTCGTGACCCCGCGGCAGCCCTGTCGCATGACAGCGCCCTAGCCGCGTACGAGCTAGGCGACATCAACCCTTCGAAGTACCACGTGAC
>JAYTFI010000740.1:0-7798 GCA_043734485.1 Acidimicrobiales bacterium
GATCGACGCGTCGGCCGGCGCCGGGATCCGCCCCTGAGGAAGGTTCACCGAGAGCATCGGCAGGCCGAACAGGGCCGACTCCAGCAGCGCCTTGCGGTGCAGGCCGCGCGGGTCGGGCGTCTCCTTCAGGTAGGTCTGCTTGGCCCGCATGAGGGCCTGGCCGACGGCGACGGGTCCGGTGCCGTACCGGAGCTGGCGGGCGAAGCCGCTGTAGATGCGCTCGCTGTACTCGAGGAAGTCGGTGTCGCCGTATTGGTAGCCGGTACCGGCGATGAGCGTCGCCTTCTTGCGGGCGAAGGCCTGGGCCCAGTCCAGCGGCGCCGTGACTCCCGCCACCGCGTCGCCGTCGACGATGTTGTACCCCGCGTGGCACCCGGCACTGAAGATCACGCTGTTGGTGAAGTCGGTCGTGGAACCAGCGAGCTCCGTGCTCAGCGCGCTCGTGGCGAAGTCGGCGGCCAGTGCGCTGTTGGCGCTGAAGTGCCCGGCGAGGAACACCAGGTCGTGACGCGACCCGAAGAGCTTGGTTCGCAGGTCGGCCGCCGTCCACGCGAGCGGATCCTGGGGCGAGATGTTGTTCGGCGCGATGAGCGTGTCCACCGGCTGGCCCGGCCCGGGCGTGCCGCCGATACCGGCAGCGAGATCGCCAGCCACCGCGTTGGCGGCATCGGCAAGGAAGTCGTAGCCGGTGACGAGCGCCTTTGTGGGCGTCACCGTGACCCCTCCGGTCAGTCCGGCGTACGCGGTCAGCATTCCCGACGCCTCTGCCGCGGTCTCCACCAGGCGACCCACGGCCAGGCCGGGTACCGGAAAGGTTCCGCCGCCGAGGGCCAGTGTCGTCGCCGAGCCGTACTCGTCCTGGCCGAGCACGTAGTTGAGGCGCAGGCTGGCCTCCGACGACGTGTCCGAGCCCACCGGCGGCACGTAGTCCGATTCCGGGCCGAGCAGGCCCTCATCGGGGTAGCGGAAGAAGGGTATGGCACCGTCGGGACCGACCAGCACCACGTACTTGAGCGCCGGGCTCACGGCCCGGTACGCCGTCACGATGCTCTTGATGGCGGCCGCCACGAGGTTCTTCGCGTATGGGCAACCCTTGTGGTCGTCGGCCTGCGTGTTGAGGGCCTGTATCCGAGCGTCGCCGGCCAGGTCGACGATGGCACCCTGGACTTCGCCTCGGCCGGCGAACGCGGTCAGATCGGTCCGCAGCGTGGCGACATCGGTGGCCGAGTTGCCCGTCTGGCTGACCGGCATGCGGGAGGAGTCGAGGAGGATCACGGTCTGATACCCCGTGCCCGAGGCGGACGCCGACCCGGGCAAGTCGTTCACGCCGACGCAGGCCGGCAGGTCGTCACGGGTGACCGAAAGCGTGAACGGCGATGCCGTCGCGAAGGCGCCGTTGCGGCCGCTCACGCGGATGTAGAACGAGCCGGTGTTGTTCCAGGTGTCGGCGACCACGGATTCGTCCCCGGTGCCCGGAGTGGACGAGGTGGCGATGAGGCTGCGGGTCTGCGCACTGGCAAACGCCTCGGGGCTGAAGACAGAAGGCGCGACGCCGGCGGGACTGAAGACCGATGGCGAGAACACACTCGGACTGAACACGCTCGGACTGAACACCGACGGGCTGAACACCGACGGCGAGAACACACTTGGACTGAACACCGACGGACTGAACACCGACGGCGAGAACACACTCGGACTGAACACCGACGGACTGAACACCGAGGGCGAGAACACACTCGGGCTGTAGGCGTCGGGACTGAACACCGACGGACTGAACACCGATGGCGAGAACACACTGGGACTGAACACCGACGGACTGAACTCGGCGCTGAGGCGGGTGAGGTCGGCGGTGGAGGTCAGGGTGTTGAAGGTCTGGGCGATGTCCTTGAACAGCGACAGGTCGAAGTCGGCCGGGAGGTTCTTCAGATCGACGTGGACCTTGCTGCCGGGTTGCACTGCGAACTTGTACCAGCGGGCCCCGCCGGCCGTGTCGACATGACCCGTGGACGACCCGGTGACGGGTCCCCCACCGGACAGCGGGATGTCCAGGGCTCGGGTCCATGCGTCGTTGTCGGGACCGACGGCGACACAGGGCGATGACGCGGTCAACTCGCCCGACGCCGTCGACAGGGAGACGTTCACAAACGCGAGGGTGAGGGCAGGTGGGAACGTACCGGTCACGTAGGCGGCCCCGGCCGCATCGGTGGTCGCAGACAGGGTGCCGAGGAGGGTAGGGGTGACCGTGTTGAGCCGGCCCCCAGTGCACGTCGCCGCCGCCATCACGTTCACCGTGTAGGCGGTGGACGCCTGCCCGCTGACCTTCGCGGACACGATCGTGTTCGCGCCGCTCGGGACGGCCTGCACGACTGCGGCGGAGGCAAATGTGAGCACCAGTTGGGGGCGCACCGAGGGGGCGCCGGCCTCACGGGTGTAATACCGCGCCCAATAGGCCAAGGCCCCAAAACTCGGGTTGTAAAGCTCGAGGGACAGCAGCCCGCCGGGGATGGTTCGCGCGTCGGCCACGGCGGCCACGAAGTTTCTCTCCGCGTCGTCTCGGGACATCGCCTGGTCGGTGTAACCGAAGAACCCGTTGGTCGGAAACGCCTTGGCCTGATCGCCGGTGTTGTCCCCCGAGCAGGTGGCCCGGTAGACGGACACGCTGCCGAGCGCGGCCGAGGAGGTCCGGATGTCCTGGCCGCCCGCGGTCAGCGGGCTGCCCACCGTCGCCGTCCCGTCGGACGGGCGGGTGGTCCAGGTGACGCCGGTCTCCGTCCACGAGGTGTCGGCCAGCCGGATGATGTGATGGTTCTGGTCGCCGTTCTGGGCGTATCCCGCCCGCGTCGTCATCTTCAGGCTGGCGCCGGTGACGACCGCGCCGGCCGGAATGGACGACAAGTCGAACTTGAGCAGTCCGTAAGCGGGCGCGGTGAGGCCGCCCGCGCGGTCGGGGGTGATGGTGCAAGAAGGCGAGGAGCCTCCGTAGACGTCGACGTTGTCCCGCGTCCCGAAGTTCACGGCCGGGTCCTGTCCGGACACGAATGTGTCGGCGACCGGCGTCAGCGACATGGCCGCGGGGACGGGCGAGGCCGCAACGGACGGGGCGTGACCCGCGACGACCACGGGCAGGGCGGCGGCCAGGGCGCCGACGAGGCCGAGCGCGACGCGGCGAAGCCCGTTCCGCCGGGGTGCTTCGTAGGATACTTCGGAGGGTGCCCCGCCCTGGACCTTCTCGGCGTTCCGGATCATGCGATTCGACTCTCCCGTCAGACAAACACCGAAGTTGGACGTGAACCGGCCGGGGAGTTACCGGTTCGTTGCGGTTACCTTATGACACCACCGACGATGGTTCTCCGTGACAATCGTTACATCCCTGGTTGCTCCGGCGGGCCAGAAAACTACCCTGCGTCACAGAACCGCAACACGGCGGCCACCGCGTCGTCGGTATCCCATGCGCGCCCGCGACTTCGCGCCTGCGCCTGTGACTGGGCGTCGAGCGTCGAGATCGCCCCGGCCAGCCGAGCGGAGATCTCGGCGTCGAGCGAAGACTGGCGCGGCGAACCAACCTCGTCGTGGCAGCGGTCGGCTGCGCCCATCAGCTCCAGCGCGACCACCGGCATGTCCGCCATGGCGGCCAGCACGGCGACGTCCTCGAGGAGGAACGCCAAGGCCCATTGGTCCCCGTACTGCCTATAGACGCTCGCCGCATCGGCGTACTCGCGCCGCGCCGCGTGGTGGTCGCCGAGCCCCCGGTGCGCGTTCCCGAGGTTGTTGTGGCTGAGCGCCACCATCCACGTGTCGCCGACCTCGCTGTTCAGGCGCATTGCCTCCTCGAACTCGTCCCGGGCTGCATCGGCCCGGCCCTGGAGGACGGCAATCATCCCGAGGTTGGTATGGGACACCGCGATGGCCCAGCGGTCGCCGATCTCCGAGCGCAGGGCAAGGGCACGCTGGTGGTAGTCCCGCGCCGCGTCGAGGTCGCCGTCGTACTCCGCGACCACGCCGAGGTTCGACAGCACCGAGGCCATCGCCGGGCGGTCGCCGAGCCGCTCCCGCACGGCCAGGCTGGCGAGGTACTTGGCGCGGGCGCCGGCGTTGTCGCCCCGCTGCGCGGCAACCGTCCCGGCGAGGTGGAGGACCTGCCCGTTCCCGGCGTCGTCGTGGAGCTCGCCGAAGAGCACAGCCGCACGGTCCAGGCGTTCCTGCGCCTGGCCGAAGTCGCCCTGCTTGCGGTCGACCTCGGCCAGCGAGGCCTCGCACCACGCCTCGGCGTCGCGATCGCCTGCGGCGCGGGCCAGCAAGAACGCCTCCTCGTCGACCTCACGCGCTCGGGTCCACGATCCGGACAGCTCGAGCACCTTCCCGAGTTTGCGGAGCACCTCGGCACGCCGAGCCGCGTCGACGAGCCCCGCGAGCCGCTCGAAGTAGTCGATGGCGGCGGCATTGGCGTATCGAGCCTGGGCCGCGACACCGGCCCGTTCGAGGTAGGTGATCTTCTTGTCGCGGTCGTTGCTGTGCCACCAGTGGTGGGTGATGAGGTCCAGCGAGGCACCCGCCGTCTCGGCCCCCTGCGTCTCCAGCTCCGCGGCGGCCCGGGCATGGAGCAGCTCGCGCATGGCGAACGGAAGGCTCTGGTACGCCACCTCACGCGTGAGGACATGACGGAAGAGCCACGACGAGTCGGCTTCGACATCGACGACGACGAGATCGGCGCCGCGGCCGGCGGCGAGGTGTCCGTCGACCTCGCCTTGCGACCCGAGATCGGGGTACACGCGCTGGACCATCGGCGAGGCAAACCCCCGGCCGAGCACGCTAGCCACCTTGAGCGTGCGACGCGGTCCCTCGGCGAGCGTGTCGATGCGACTGAGCACGAGGCTGTGGAGGCTGTCCGGCAGTTCGAGGTCGCGGAGCTGTGCGGGATCGGCCGGATCGATCCGGTGACTGCGGATGTAGTTGAGGAGCTCCTCCAGATAGAACGGGTTGCCCTGCGAACGCTCGACCACGAGTGCCAGCAATTGCGGCGCTGCGACGACGTCGTCACCGAAGAGCTGCCGGAGCTTCGCCATCGCCACGGTGTGAGCCGTCGCCGGACCCAGCTCTTCGAGCACGAGCTCTTCGAATTGGGACAGCCCCTCGAGACCGAGCCCGCCGGCAGGATGATCTCCCGGCCGGTAGGCGAGCAGGAACAGCACCGGCGACCGAGTCGTCGCCCGCACGAGCACTTCGAGCAGGTCCCGCGAGAGCGGGTCGATCCAATGGCAGTCCTCGAGCACGATCGCCAGCGGCTCGCGTTTCGCCGTCGCCCGCAACGCGTCCGACAGCAGTGCCTCGAGGGAGGTCTTGCGGAGCTTGGCATCGAACGTGCGAGTGAGATCGCTGTCAGGAAGTTCGATCCCGATCAACGGCCCGAGGAGGGACGAGCGGCGAACCTGGCCCCGTCCGAGTCCGGCCAAAGCCCGGCGCACCGCGCCGCGCTGATTCGACTCGGTCGCGTCGTCTTCGACCCCGAGCAGCGTGCGCCACACCTCTCGCCAGATCGCGTAGCTGCTGTTGCTCCCGATCGCCGGGGCCTCCCCGAAGGCCACGGTCATGCCGTCGGACCGAAGCCGCCGGACGGCCTCGGCCACGAGGCGGGACTTCCCCCGGCCCGGTTCGGCCGCAAGCGCGACGACGCGACATCCGCCGCCGCGGATGTCGCCAGCGGCGCGTGCGATGACATCCAGCTCTGCGTCTCGTCCCACCATCGGCAACGGGTAGCGGATCTCGCGCTCGCGCTGCCGGAGGGCGACGCCCTCGAGGACCCAGACGGCGACCGGCTCGACCTTGCCCTTCACCGCGAACGCGCCGATGTCGTCCCACAGGTACCGGGCTCCGGCTGCGTCCCGGACGTCACCGCTCACGTAGATGCCGCCCGGGGGCGCCTTGGACATCAGTCGCGCCGAAAGGTTCACCGCATCACCGAGGCAGGTGAACGTCCGGCGCATGTCCTGGCCGTACGTGCCACTGATCAGCCGTCCGTTGGTGATCCCGATCTGGAGATCACGCGCCGCGGTGTCGGCCGCTGCGGCCCGCAGCTCTAGCGCGGCGCCCGCCGCCCGTGAGGCGTCGTCGCCGTGCGCGTAGGGCGATCCGAAGACGGCATAGAGGTAGGCGCCCTTGTCGCCGAGCGTGAGCTGGAGCAGGTTGCCGCCGTGTCGTGTGAACACTTCCTGTGCCCGGCGCACGAACGCGTCCAGCTTGGCCGGCGCGTCGGGGTCGTCGTCGTAGTCGATGCCCCCGAAGCGCACGAACATCGGATAGGCGGACCGGAGCTCGGTGAGGAACTCGCCACGCCCGGTCTGCAGGCGTTCGTAGACGACAGGAAGCAGCCACGGCCGCACGAGCCCCTCGGGGAGCAGCGGTTCGGCCAGGACCGGGGTTTCGGCCACGTCCACCAGCAGGGCGTCCACGACGCCGACGAACCGGTCCGCCGCCTCTGGACCGTCGAGCGGCCCGGCTCCCTTCGCCGTCGGCAGCCGGCGAAGCTCGGCGAGGTGGACGCGTCCCTTCGTGGCCGCCAGCGCGGACGCCGAGAGGAGGATCTCCCCGCGCTCGGCGAGCTGCTCCGCTTCGGCCAATGCATCGACGATGGTGCCGCCGAGCACGTCGATCAGCTGGATGTCCGGGTCGCCCACGACGAAGCGACGGGCGGGACCCACGGCGATGGCGACCTTGATGGCGAGGATGATCTCCGTCCCCGCGGGCGTCACGACACGGCCGGCAGAGGCCATGGTCTCCTGGATGGCGAGGGCCGCGGCAACTCCCCGCGTCCCGTCGTCGCCGTCGAGCCAGCACGTGATCGCATCGCCGCTGAAGTAGATGACGTGCCCGCCGAAGCGGTCCAGATCGGAGATAAGTGCCTGGAACATCCGGTTCAGGTTGGCGGCAAGCTCCTCGGCCCCGCGCTGCGGTCCGAGCTCACGAGCCAGCGTCTCCGTCAGCGGGGTGAACCCGGAGATGTCGGCGAACAGGCCGCTACCCTGAACGCGGTCGGCCAACACGGTGCCGGCGGCAAGCGCCCTCCGGCGATCCCCCGCGATGTACACGCGTGGGTTCTCCGCCGTCATCGCCGAGGCGGCGCCTATTGTGACCTGATCGTTCCGTGTGACCTGATCGTTGATGGCACCCTCCGTGGCGATCGGACATCTCACGGTACCAAGCCCCTCCGAATCGGTATCATCGGCGTCCGGCGTGTGTCCCGACAAGCGTGCGACACAAGGCTCGGAAGGGGTCGCAGGTGCAGCTGCCTCCTCACCCGAGCGAATCGCCGGCCCGCCGACCGATGCCCGAAGAACTCGTCGACGCGGACATCTTGCGGATCATCGAGGAACGGTATTGGTGCCCGATTCAGGAGGCCACCACGTTGGAGGCACTGCTGGCCGATGACACGTTCATCACCGACCCGGGCCGTCACGTCGGGCTGTACTCGGATCACGGAACGGTGCATGTGCGCGACGTGGCGAGGCGGGCGGCACGGCTGGCCGGTGAGCTCGATGGTCTGCTGATCGCAGCGCGATCTCCCGGGCGCCTGCGGTTCGTTCAGGGCTGTGCCGTCCTGCTCGCCTACCTGCACGACATCGGCATGGCGCCCGCCAACATCGCGGGCCGTAAGGTGCACGCGCAGTTTGCCACGCAGACGGTGTTCGAACCCGAGTTCGACGCCATCTCCGACCGGTTGTGGGCCACCGATGCGGGCGGCTTGCGCTCTCGTATCGAAGAGGTGCACCGGGAGGTGCCGTTCACCGTGCCGCTTCCTTTCGTC
>JAYTFI010000741.1:0-1748 GCA_043734485.1 Acidimicrobiales bacterium
GGCGTGGTACTGGGCGCGACGTGCGGACCGGAACATGCGATTGCCGCAGCGGATGCGTTCCTGGATGTGGCCGGTCGGTTGCGCGGCTGAGGGTCAGCGAGCAGCTGCCGAATCGAAGAGTCCGTACGTGAAGGCCCATAACAGCGCCGTGAGCGAAAGACCGTTGTCGACCCGACCGGCCGCGATCTCGGAGCGAACGGTCTCGACCGGGACCCATTCGATGCGCTCGGCCTCGGTCAGGTCGGTCGGTTCGCCGACGTAGGTTGCGCCGTCGGCCCAGAACACCTCGAAGCGGTGGTCGGCGACTCCATTGGCCGGCGCGTAGCTCATGAGGTGACGAAGCGGGCCGGGCTGCCACCCGGTCTCTTCGAGGACTTCGCGACCCGCGGCTTCCGCCGCTGATTCGCCCGGATCGACCTTGCCCGCCGGAACCTCCCAGCCCCACGTGTCCGTGATGAAGCGATGCCGCCACAGGAGCAGCACGCCGTGGCCCGGATCATGCACGACGACCCCGGCCGCCGGGCTCGGCATGCGCACAACGTGATGGTCGAAGCGGCGGCCCTGAGGACCGGGGATCTCGACGTCGACGAGCGAGAGGTCGAGCCACTCGCTCTCGTAGAGCATCCGTTCGCCGTGCACCGTCCAACGCATTCGGATCACGTTAGAAGACCTCGCCGTGGCCAGGCGCGCCGTGGACGTGGGCGGGGCCATGATGAGTGGGTGCCCGCGAAAGCTACCGCGTCGAACGGATCGGACGACCTGTTCAGTGCTTCGATGCGCGCACGCCTGGCCCGCAACGCGCCGCTCGCCGCCCGCATGCGCCCGGCCGCTCTCGACGAGGTGGTCGGCCAGGAGCACCTCCTCGACCGGGGTCGACCGCTGCGCCGCCTCATCGAGGCCGATCGATTGTCGTCGGTCATCCTCTGGGGTCCGCCGGGGACGGGCAAGACCACGCTCGCCTCGCTGATCGCCAGCGCGACGGCGAAGCGTTTCATCGCCATGTCGGCCGTCAGTGCCGGTGTGAAGGACGTGCGCGAGTCGGTCGACTCGGCGCGCGAGGAGCTTCGACTCAACCAGCGCGGCACGATCCTGTTCCTCGACGAGATCCACCGCTTCAACCGCGCCCAGCAGGACGCGCTGCTCCCGAGCGTGGAGGACGGCACGCTCGTGCTCATCGGGGCGACGACGGAGAACCCGAGCTTCAGCGTGAACGGCCCGTTGCTCAGCCGATCGACGCTGTTCCGCCTTCACCCCCATACTCCCGAATCGCTACGTGTGCTTACGGATCGGGCGCTGGAGCGGGAGGGTGGTGCAGCCGACGAGGATGCGATCGACCACCTCATCGCGATGGCCGATGGCGATGGCCGCTCGCTGCTGACGTCGCTGGAAGTGGCGCTGGCACTGGCGGAGGAGGGTGGCGCGCCGATCTCGCTGGCCGACGCGGAAGCAGCGGTCGACGCCCGGGTGCTGCGCTACGGACCGGACGAGCATTACGACGTGATCAGCGCGTTCATCAAGTCGCTGCGCGGAAGTGACCCCGACGCCGCCCTTTACTGGCTGGCCCGCATGATCACGGCTGGGGAGGACGCGAGGTTCATCGCTCGGCGACTCGTCATCTTCGCGTCGGAGGATGTGGGCATGGCCGACCCCATGAGCCTTGTCATCGCGAATGCAAGCGCGCATGCGGTCGAGTTCGTCGGCCTGCCCGAGGCGCAGCTCAACCTCGCGCAGGCCGTGGTCCACCTGTC
>JAYTFI010000742.1:0-4927 GCA_043734485.1 Acidimicrobiales bacterium
CGGCGGTGCCACATCTCGGCCAGCGACTCGGCCATCTCCACGCCGAGGCCGTGCAGCAGCAGGTACTCCTGGTACTCGTTTGCGGCAAACAGTTCAGCCGTACGCACGCTTATGGCCGCGCCCATCGTGACGATGTGGAACGCGGCGTAGTCGGGCGTGCCGGCCGGGGCGAAGAAATCGGCGACGCACAGGTTCGGCGCCTCCTTCTGCCGCGGATAGGAGAAGCGCATCCACTCGGCGGTCCGCGTGTCGTCCTTCCAGATGACGAGGTCGTTGCCCTCGGAGTTCGCTGCGTAGTAGCCGTAGACGACCTGCGGCACGAGGATGCCGCTCTCCTTCGCTTCCGCGAGCTTCGCCCGCAGGATCGGCCGTATGCGCGCTTTGAAATCGCCATCGCTTTCGGCCGGCCCGCCTTCGGTCGATTTCTCCGGTCGGAACTGCCACTGGTTGCGGAACAGCGCGGTTTCGTTGACGAAGCCGGCGATCTCGTCGAGCGACATGCCCTTCACCACCCGTGAGCCGAGGAACGGCGGCGTGAAGATGGTGTTGTCGGTGACGACGTCGGCCGACCGTACTGCCGGTGCTTCTGGCAGTGTTGCGGACACTTCAGAACGACGGGGTGGCAGGTTGCGCCCGCCAAGCTCGCGTCCGAACGCGGGATCGTCCGGCGCCGTGCCCCGCTTCATGGCCATGATCGAGTCCATCGTGTAGAGGCCTTCGAACGCGTCCTTGCCGTAGAACAGACGGCCGTTGTAGATCTCCCGCAGGTCACGCTCGACGTACGTACGGGTGAGCGCCGCCCCGCCGAGCAGCACCGGGATGTCGTGCAGCGAACGAGCGTTGAGCTCCTGGACGTTGTCCCGCATGATCAGCGTGCTCTTCACCAACAGCCCGCTCATCCCGATCGCATCCGCGCGAACTTCGGCCGCCTTCTCGATCATCTCGGCGATGCCGACCTTGATGCCGAGGTTGTAGACCTCGTAGCCGTTGTTCGTGAGGATGATGTCGACAAGGTTCTTGCCGATGTCGTGCACGTCGCCCTTGACCGTGGCCAGCACGATGCGGCCCTTGCCGGTGTCGCCCTCGGCGCGCTCCATGAACGGCTCCAGATACGCAACCGAGCGCTTCATCGTCTCGGCCGACTGCAGCACGAACGGCAGCTGCATCTCACCGGTGCCGAACAGCTCGCCGACCACCTTCATGCCGGCCAGCAATACGTCGTTGATGATCACCAGTGGCGCCATTCCCTCGGCGAGGGCGCGGGCGAGATCGGCTTCGAGGCCGTCACGGTCGCCGTCGATGATGCGCTGGCTGAGGATGCGCTCCAGCGTCCAGTCCGAACGGTCCTCCTTGACCGCAGTCTGCGCGCTTACGTTCGCGAACAGGGCCAGCAGGGCGTGCAACGGGTCGTAGCCATCGGGCTCCTCGGGCGACGGGGCGCGGCGGCGGTCGTAGACGAGGTCCAGGCACACCTGCTTCTGCTCGTCCGGGATCTTGTTCAGCGGCATGATGCGCGCCGCATGCACGATCGCCGCGTCCATGCCCGCCGCCACGCACTCGTGCAGGAACACGGAGTTGAGCACGTGGCGGGCGGCCGGCTTCAGGCCGAAGCTCACGTTCGACACGCCGAGCGTGCAGCTCACGCCCGGCAGCTCGGCCTTGATGCGGCGGATGGCCTCGATGGTTGCGGCGGCATCGCCGCGCAGGTCGTCATCGCCGGTCGAGAGCGGGAACGTGAGCGCATCGAAGATGAGGTCGGTCGGGTCCATGCCGTATCGCTCAACCGCGATGTCGTAGATCCGGTGGGCGATCTCGAGCTTCCACTCGACGTCGCGTGCCTGGCCCTTCTCGTCGATCAGCAGGCACACGACGGCCGCGCCGTACTCCGTGGCAAGCGTGAACACCCGGTCCATGCGCGAGCCGGGCGCCTCGCCGTCCTCAAGGTTGGCGGAGTTGAGGATGGCCTTGCCGCCGATCCACTGCAGGCCGGCCTCGAGCACCTGTGGCTCGGTCGAGTCCAGCACCAGCGGTGCCGCAGCCTGTGTGGCGAAGCGCTGGGCGATCTCGTCCATGTCCTTGGTGCCGTCGTGGCCGACGTAGTCGACGCAGACGTCGAGCACGTGCGCGCCCTCCTTCACCTGATCGCGGGCCATGGCCACACAGGTGTCCCAGTCCTCGGCCAGCATCGCATCGCGGAACGCTTTCGAGCCGTTCGCGTTCGTGCGCTCGCCCATCACGAGGAACGACGCGTCCTGCTTGAACGGTACGTGTGCATACAACGACGCAGCACCAGGCTCGCGCTGCACCGTGCGGCGGGGGACCGCCAGCCCGGCACAGCGGTCGATAACCGCGGCGAGGTGTGCGGGCGAGGTGCCGCAGCAGCCGCCGATCACGTTGACGCCGAACTCGGTGACGAAGCGGTGGTGGTGCTCCGCGAGCTGGGCGGGCGTGAGGTCGTAGTGCATGTGCCCGTCGACGATGCTCGGCATGCCGGCGTTCGGCAGGCACGAGATCGGCCGTGGAGATGTCTGCGACAGATAACGCAGATGCTCGCCCATCTCGACCGGGCCGGTGGCGCAGTTGATCCCGATGACGTCCGGCCGCAGCGCCTCGATGGCCGTGAGCGCGGCGCCGATCTCGGTGCCGAGAAGCATGCGCCCCGTGGTCTCCATGGTGACCTGGGTCTGGATCGGAATCTGGACGCCAAGCGCTTTCATGGCCCGGCGGCAGGCGATCATGGCCGCCTTGAGACCGAGCAGATCGAACTGCGTCTCGATGAGGAACAGGTCGACTCCGGCCTCCAGGAGGGCACGGGCCTGGACCTCGAACGCGTCGCGCAGGTCGGCGAAGCGGATCTGCCCGAGCGACGGCGCCTTCGTGCCGGGACCCATCGAACCGGCGACCCAACGCGGCCGATCGGGCGTGGCGTAGGACGACGCGACCTCGCGGGCGATGCGGACGGCTTCGACGTTCAGCTCATGGGCTCGGTCGGCCAGCGCGTACTCGTTCAGCGGGACGGCGAACGAGCCGAACGTGTTCGTCTCGATGACGTCGACACCGACGCGCAGGAACGAGTCGTGCAGGTTCGCGACGACGTCGGGACGGGTGACGACGAGCATCTCGTTGCAGCCCTCGAGCGGCGGCCCACCAAAGTCGTCGGCTGTGAGCCCGATGGTCTGCAGGTTGGTTCCGGCCGCGCCGTCGAAGATGACGACGCGCTCGTTGATGGCGGTCAGATACCGGGATTTAGGGGATTCAGCAGGTGACATGGGAATGCGGACCCTCGGTCGCAAGGCCGGAGGCAAGCGCTCGGCCGCTGTGCATGGAGACGGGATCGCCTTCGCCACGGGGTTGGCCACCAGACCTCCGCACCTCGACCGCATCCGATGGATGCAACGACGTTCGGCCCCGTTGCTTCGACTGGAGCAACCGGTCGATGATACGCCCATCGCGGGTCCGTGGGCACAAGTTGTTCGGCCTATCGCGGTGGGTCGATCGGCCCGGACGCCTCGGCCGATAGGCTCGCCGCCGCTCATGAAGATCTACACCCGCAAAGGCGACGACGGCACGACGGGCCTCTACTACGGCGGGAGGGTCCGCAAAGACGATCCGGCGCCCGCGGCGTACGGCGACGTCGACGAGGCCCAGGCCGCCATCGGTCTTGCCCGGGCCGAGGCCCGCGCCATCGGTGCCGACGAGCTCGATGCACTCTGCATCGCTCTCGAACGTGACCTGTGGGTGCTCATGGCCGACCTCGCCACCGAAGCCGACAACCGGCACAAGCTGACCGCCGGCGTCAGCCTGGTGACGCAGGCCATGGTCGACGCGCTCGAGGTGCACATCGACGATCTCACCGCCCGCTTCTCGATGCCCAACGAGTTCGTCGTCCCCGGCCAGTCGCGGATCTCGGCGTTGCTCGATGTCGCCCGAACCGTGGTGCGAAGGTCGGAGCGGGCGTCGTTGCGAGCGGCTGCCGGCGACTCGCTCGTGGTCGCGTATCTGAACCGCCTCTCCGACCTTCTCTGGACGATGGCCCGCTGGCAGGAGCACGGCACCACGCTCGCCAGCCGTTCGGTCTGACGTCGCTCCGACAACGATTCACCCTTTTGAAAGGACCACCCATGCCTCTCACTCTCACCGTCGGCGTCGCCAAGGAGGCGCCGCGTGGCGCCGCTGTCGGCATCGCGATCCTCGTGGGGAAGAAGGGTCCAGAGCTTCCGGCGTCGGTAGCCGCCACGTCGTCGTCGCTCGCCGCCCGTGGGTTCGAGGCGAAGCTCGGGCAGGTCATTGCCCTCACCGGCCGCGGGGCGACGCAGATCCTTGTCGGTCTTGGCGACCCGGCCGCGCTCACGGTCGACAGCTTCCGTTCGGCCGCCGCGGCGCTGGTGCGGGCCGCGTTCGGTGAGGCTGCCCTCGCCACTGCGCTCATCGACAGCGCACCGGCGCGGCTCGAGCGTGCGGCCGTCGCGCAGGCCGTCACCGAGGGTGTCCTCCTCGCGAGCTACCAGTTCACCGTGTACAAGTCGCAGCCATTGCCGCGTGCCCTGCAGCGAGTCACACTCACTGGAAAGGGCGGTCGTCTCATTGCTCAGGGCGTAGCTCGCGGGCAGCTCGTCAGCGAGGCCGTCGCATTGAACCGCGACCTGGTGAACCAGCCACCTGCGGGTATGACCCCGCGCCAGTTCGCGACGATCGCCATGCACGCGGCCGAGGCGGGCGGCGTCGCCATCACCGTCTGGGATGAGCAGGACATCGAGCGTGAACGCCTCGGCGGCCTGCGTGGCGTGTCGCTCGGCAGCGACGAGCCGCCCCGCCTCATCAAGTTCGTCTACACCCCGAAGAACGCAAGCGCGCGTACGAAATTACCGACGCTCGCGCTCGTCGGCAAGGGGATCACGTTCGACTCCGGCGGGCTCTCCTTGAAACC
>JAYTFI010000743.1:0-3166 GCA_043734485.1 Acidimicrobiales bacterium
GCGGCCGCAATCGAAGTCGCCGATGGCGGAGCACTGATCGCGCGGTTGTCCGTGCTCGAAGGTCGACGGGTCGGCGTACTTGGCCCACGCCACCTCGCGTTCCCGATGAATGTCATCCGTATGGACGCGCCCGACCCCTACACCGGCGCAACACTGGCACCGCTCCTCTACGCCCGCTTCCGCGATGCGGATGCACTCGGTCTGGAGGTGCTACTCGTCGTGCCTCCCAACGAGGAAGGGCTCGGTGTCGCCGTCCGCGACCGCCTCCGACGGGCCGCGTTCGGTTCCGTGCCGATCTGACGCGGGCGTTAGGTTGACGCGATGTCCCGTGATGCATCGCCCTGGCTCGACCCTGAGATCGCGACCTACGTCGCAGCCCGTACGACGCCTGCGGATGACGTGCTCCGCGACCTCATCGATGAGACCGCCAGCTCCTTGGGGCCTGTTGCAGGAATGCAGATCAGTGCGTCCCAGGGCGCACTGATGCAGATGCTGGTCCGGCTCACCGGGGCGAAGCGGGCAGTCGAAGTGGGTACGTTCACCGGGTTCTCGGCGCTCTGCATCGCCCGCGCCCTGCCGGATGACGGCCACCTCCTGTGCTGCGACGTGAGTGAGGAGTGGACCGCGATCGCCCGCCGGTACTGGGAACGGGCCGGGGTGGCGCACAAGATCGAGCTGCGCATCGCGCCGGCCTTGGAGACGCTCGCCATGTTGCCCGCCGACGAGCCCATCGACCTCGCCTTCATCGACGCCGACAAGTCCAACTACGGCGGCTACTACGAAGCGCTGCTGGCGCGGCTGCGTCCGAACGGCGTGATCCTCGTCGACAACACCTTGTGGAGCGGCACCGTCGTGAAGCCCGAGGCGGCGGACGACAGCAAGGACACGAAGGCACTGCGGGTGTTCAACGATGCGGTCGCCACCGACATGCGGGTCGAGTCGTACATCCTGCCGATCGGCGACGGGGTCACGGTCATCCGCAAGCGCTGAGCATCGACCGACCCGTGTGTCGCGTCTCACAACCCTTGGGCGTGAAATCGGCACGGTCTGACCGTGTGGCGCGCAGAGACTGACATGACTGCCAAGATTTGCGACCTCGAGAATGAAGGAGCACCAAATGGCCCGCACCGCAGTCATCGTCGATGCCGTCCGAACCGCGGGCGGCAAGCGCAACGGGAAGCTGAAGGACTGGCATCCCGTCGACCTCGCGGCCGAGGTCCTCAAGGCGCTGGCCGGTCGCAGCAACCTTGATCCCGCACTCGTCGACGACGTCGTCATGGGCTGCGTCATGCAAGTCGGCGAGCAAGGCGTCAACATCGGCCGCAACGCCGTGCTCGCCGCCGGCTGGCCAGAGTCTGTCCCGTCCACCACCGTCGACCGCCAGTGCGGCAGCTCGCAGCAGGCCGCCCACTTCGCGGCCCAAGGCGTCATGGCCGGTGCCTACGACATCGCCATCGCGGCTGGTGTCGAGTGCATGACCCGTGTGCCGATGGGAGCGTCGGTCGCTTCAGGCCCCGGCATGCCGTTCACCAAATCGATGAACGACCGCTACGCCTCGGTCGGTGGCCTGCAGCCGCAGGGCATCGGCGCCGAGATGATCGCCGACAAATGGGGCATCAGCCGTGAAGACCTCGATGCGTTCAGCGCCGAGTCGCACCGCCGCGCCGCTCAGGCGACGGCCGAGGGTCGGTTCGACAACGAGATCATCCCGATCACCGTCCGTACCGACGGCGGCACCGAGCAGTTCCGAGCGGACCAGGGCATCCGAGCCGACTCGACGGTCGAGAGCCTCGGCAAGCTCAAGCCGGCCTTCAAACCCGACGGCAAGGTCACGGCCGGGAACGCTTCGCAGATCACCGACGGTGCCTCGGCCGTACTGATCATGAGCGAGGAGAAGGCGGCCGAGCTCGGCCTCAAGCCGCGTGCCCGCTTCCACACGTTCGCACTCGCCGGCGTCGATCCCGTCACCATGCTGACCGGCCCGATCCCGGCGACGACCAAGGTGCTCGAGAAGTCCGGGCTGTCGATCGACGACATCGATCTGTTCGAAGTCAACGAGGCATTCGCGTCGGTGGTGCTGGCGTGGGAGAAGGAGCACCATCCCGACATGAGCAAGGTCAATGTCAACGGCGGCGCCATCGCCCTCGGCCACCCGCTCGGCTGCTCCGGTGCCAAGTTGATGACGACGCTGCTCAACGAACTCGAGCGCACCGGAGGCCGATACGGCCTGCAGACGATGTGCGAGGGCGGGGGGCTGGCCAACGCCACCATCATCGAGCGGCTGCGGTAACACTGCCCTTGAGGCCTCGGTAGCCTGTGGACATGGTGTTCTGGCTGGTGCGCGTGCCGATCGCGTTGGTCTTCGCCTATGGCATATGGCGTGTCGGCAAGGCGATGATCGGTGGTCTGGCCCGTCCGATCCCGACCCCGCCGCCCGACGGCGAGTTGCGCCGGGTGAACATGCGCTATCGCTGCCCGAGCTGTGGCACCGAGATCCGCATGACCAAGACGGACATCGTCGACCCCGTCGCGCCGCGCCACTGCATGGACGAGATGGATCTTGTCGCCGTTGATGGTGAGGCCGTGGAGTAGCCCCACACCCGATCCCGTCGTCCACACCTGTGGACAACACTGGGGAGGACTACATGCCTGTAGTTCGATCGACCTATCGCAACTGCGTGGCAGTAGCGAAGCCGCCGGTGATGCACAGCAGCCCACCGAGCAAGTATTTGCCGTCGGACGATCCGGGCAGGATCTCGAGGTAGTTCCCGATGATCAGGACCAGCCCGACGATCAGGAGGGCGAACATCGCGTAGGGCACCCATGGCTTCGTCTCATGGAGCTCGGCCGCAGTGTGGACCGTCGGTGCGGTGTACCGGCCACTGGCCTGGTAGCCGGGCCGCTTCTCCTCGACCGTCTCGACTTTGACCTTCGTACCCTTCTTCGGGGTGAAGCGACCCTTTACACGGGGGGAGCCGGGGGAACCGGACGTGCCAGAGGACCCCGAGGAGCCGGAGGTTTTCGACGAGCCGGGAGAACCCGAGGACCCGGGAGCAGTTGCCATGCACGCAACGATAACCGTGGGGGCGGACCAGCCCGGGCCAGCTACCGTCGCCCCATGGTCGCCCGCGTGCTCGTCATCGACAACTACGACTCGTTCGTCTAC
>JAYTFI010000744.1:0-7188 GCA_043734485.1 Acidimicrobiales bacterium
GTGCTGGTCATCGAGCCTTTCCCCGGGGTCGTCGTCGCGGCAACGTCGCGCAGCTCGGGCGATTTCGCGATTCACTCGCCCGGGGTCGTGGACCGACGATGCGCAGTCGCGGGCGTTAGGCCCGTGGCGTGGCTCACCCAAGTGCACGGCGCAGCGGTTGCGGACTTCTCCTTGCCGGCGGCAACCGCGGACCACTGCGGTGTCTGTGCCGATGCCGCCGTCACCTCGCAGGTCGGCACCGCGCTGTGCGTCATCACCGCGGACTGCGTCCCGATCGCGCTCTGGAGCGACGACGGAGCGATCGGGATCGTGCACGCGGGATGGCGGGGTTTGCTGTCGGGCGTCATCGAGCGCTCCGTCGCTGCCGTCCGCAAGCGCAGCGGAAGCGAGGCGCGGGTGCATGCGCTGGTCGGACCCTCGATCCATTCCGAGTGCTACGAGTTCGGTCCCCTCGACCTCGACCTCGTCGCCGGGGCCTATGGCGACATCGTGCGCGCCACGACGCGTGCAGGATCGCCGGCGCTGGACATGCCGGCCGCCGTCGTCGCGGCCCTGTCGGTGGCGGGCGCCGCGCCGTGGATCGGCCCCGGAACGTCCGGGTTCGACACCTGCACGGCCTGCGACGACCACTGGTACTCGTGGCGCGCCCGCCGGGACGCCGGCCGCCAGGCCCTCTTCATCTGGCGGACGTCGTGACCGCGACCTGCCCTCCGGCCAACTTCGGCGGCCAAAGCCGTTCGGAGCGGCTTTCGACCACGAAGTTCGGGAGTGCCCAGTGAGCTCCGGGCTGGCAGATCTCACCGAACTCACGGCGCGTGTCGGCGAGCGCCTCGTCGAAGTCCGCGGTCGGATTCTGCGCGCCGGTGGCGACCCCGCTGCCATCACCATCGTGGCCGTCACGAAGGGTTTCGGCGCCGACGCCGTGCTCGCGGCCGTGCGCAATGGACTGCTCGACATCGGCGAGAACTATGCCGACGAGCTCGTGGCCAAAGCGGCCGACGTCGCCCTCGCCGATCCGGTGGCCGCGGCCGCGATCCGGTGGCACTTCCAGGGGAACCTGCAGACCAACAAGATCAACCGGCTCGCGCCGCACGTCGCCGTCTGGCAGACGATCAGCAGCGCGAACCGAGCGGCGTCGCTGGCGCAGCGGGCGCCCGGCGCGGACGTACTCGTGCAGGTCAAACTCGTCGGCGCCGAGAACCGCTCGGGCTGCGCCCCGCCCGATGTGCCGGAGCTGATCGCGGCCTGCCGCGGGCTTGGCCTGCAAGTGCGTGGGCTCATGGGCGTCGGACCTGATCCGGGCGATGGTCCGACGGCCCCGGGCGCGCTGGACGGCAGTGCTACGGCGTTCGGGCTGCTGCGCGACCTGGCCGATGTCGCGGCGTTGCCGGTGCGGTCGATGGGCATGTCGGACGACCTCGAAGCCGCCGTGCGCGCGTCCACCACGATGATCCGAGTAGGGTCGTCCCTTTTCGGACGGCGGGACAAAGAACTCGTGTAGTCCATCACGCCGCCGTGAGGCGACGAGTACGCTACGCCTGCCTCGCGCCGCGACCACTGGAGGACCGATGGCACGTTTCTTGGACAAGGCGATGGACTACCTCGGTCTGAGCGACAATGATTCCTATGGGGACTACGACCCCTACGAGGAACAGGTGTCCGCTCCGGCCCAGCGTCGTCAGCCTGCGGTCCCATTTCCCCATGAGCCCGAAGGGATCACCAACGTGCGACCGCTTCCGGTGCTCCCGCCGGATTCCGGCATCAGCAGCGTTGCCGTCCAGCCCCGCGGCTCGGGATCGGTGCGGCCGTTGCCGGCCACTGCGCCCAGTTCAGGCAAAGTCCACGTGGTACGCCCATCCTCGTTCGGCGAGGCCCAGGAGATCGGCGAGCGGTTCCGTTCGTCGGATCCCGTCATCATCGATCTCACCGGCGCGGATCGTGACCTGAAGCGGCGCCTCGTCGATTTCGCAAGCGGTCTCACGTATGGATTGAACGGTCACATGGAGCGCGTCGCCGACAGCGTGTTCATGCTCACACCGACGAACTTCCAGGTGTCCGCCGATGAGAAGCGCCGGCTCCAGGAGCGGGGCCTGTACACGTCGTGAACCGTTCGGTTCGAGACGCGGCGGCTCGCGGCTGATGGAGCTCACGCCCGAAGCTGTTCGTAGGGCCGAGTTCGGCCGCGCCTGGGGCGGTTACGACATGCGGGAGGTCGATTCGTTCCTCGAGGAGATCGGCAACGGCGTCGACGAGCTTCACGCCCGTATCCGAGAGGTCACGCTCCGGGCCGAACGTGCCGAATCGCGTGGAGGCGGCCTCGACGACACCATCAAGCGCACGCTCACCCTGGCGCAACGGGCCGCAGACCTCGTCGTAAGCGAAGCAAAGGGCGTTGCCGAGCGCACGACGGGCGAGGCCAGCGCCCATGCCGCTCGGGTCGTGGCCGAAGCGAATGACGCAGCACAACGCGCCGAAGCCCAGGCGCAGGTGGAGGGCGCTCGGGTCGTGGCCGAGCACCTCGAGCGTGCCCAGCGGGAACATAGCGCGCTGTCAGCCCAACTGGCGGCGGAGCGATCGGTGATCGAAGAGCTCCACCAAGTGAAGCGCGAGGAGGTGGCGGCCATGCACGAACATGCCCAGACCACCCGTGACGTGCTGCGGGCCTCCCTCGCAGATCATCTCACTCGTCTCGACATGCTCGAGTTCGGTAGCGCGCTCCCACCCGACGCCGAACCGCCGTCCCTTGCGGGCGCCTCGGGCCACGACGCGGGTGCGGGTGCGGTTGCGTATGACGGCGTCGGAGGCGAGATGGATCGCGGCGGCGCTGAACCGGCACGGTCCGAACTCGTCGCCGGTGAGGCCGCTCACGGTTGAACGTCGGCCCGATGGGTCTCCCGTCGGGCGGCCGATGGCGGTTGTCCCGAAGGCGCGGAGAACGAACTGACCGGTGGTATTGTCCGCCGTCCTCGACGGGCAGCCACGAGATGCCCTGCTGCCCGCTCCCCAAAACTCCGAACGCTGCAGATGTCTTGTGCACGGCGCGAAGGGGACGTTTCGAGGTGCGATGCGCGGCAAACGTCCACGCACTCGCAGCGCATCTGCGCAGCAGTTGGATCAGAGCAGTTGGATCAGAGCAGTCAGTGCAGTCAGTGCAGTTTGATCAAAGGAGTGAAGCTGTGGCGAAGACCCAGAAGCCGGCACCATTGAAGGCTTCCTCCCATCCCGAACCGAAGCCGGCCCCCGCCAAAGGCTCGGTCGGTACCCGGGCTGCGGCCCCATCCACCGGCGCTGCGGTGAAGTCGGCGCCGGTTACCAAGGATGTGCCGATGAAGGCGGTGTCGACGCCGAAGCAGAAGGCCGTTACCGCGGAGGTTCCGGCGATTGCGAAGACCGCGCCAGCGAAGACCGCGCCAGCGAAGCCTGCGCCCGCGAAGACCGCGCCCACGAAAACCGCGCCCACGAAAACCGCGCCCGCGAAGACCGCGCCCGCGAAGACCGCGCTTACGAAGACAGCAGCCTCGGATGGGCCGAGCCCGCAGGCCAAGTCGGGAGCGAGCGCCAAGGTTGCTGATCCGGAGCCGATGCCCGAGCGCCCCGCCAAGGCACCGAAGCCCGATCGGAGCGCGGCTGCTGAGAAGGCCGCTGCCGAGAAGGCGGCGATCACCAGTTCTGCAACGATCGCACCCGCCTCTGCGTCGAGCAACGGCGCGTCATCGACCAAGAACGCCGGGCGCAACACCTCCACGACCGGCCCCGGCACGACGGATACGGCCGGCACTCCCGCGAAAGCAGCACGCATGTCGTCGCCCACAACCACGCGAACGGACGGGACCCGCGCGACCAAGGCGGCCCCCCCTCCCCCGCTGGTGCTCAGGCCGGTCAAGCTCCTCAAAGCTCCGGCCCTGAACCCTGACGATCCCTTCGACGGGATCGACGAACTGAGCGAGGGCCAGTTCCTGACGCAGCAGCGCGAGAGCCTGCTCGCCGAGCGGGCCACGTATACCCAACAGGCCGAGATGCTGCGGGCCGAAGCCGACCTCCTCGTCTTCGACATGGAACCGGGCGACGTGCAGTTCGACGACGAGTCCGGGGAGGGGACCGGCGTCAGCGTCGAGCGTGAGCGCGATCTCGCTATGTCCGCGCAGGCCTATCTGTTCGTCGACGAGATCGATCGGGCCCTCATCCGAATCGCAACCGGCGCGTACGGCTACTGCGAGAGCTGTCAGGAGCCAATCATGCGAGCACGGCTCCGTGCCATGCCGTTCGCCACGCAGTGCATCTCGTGCAAGAACGGTGGATTGTCACGGCGCTGAACCAGCAGTTGCCGGGAGCCGCCCGACGAAATCGGACGATCGCCCAGGGCATCCTCGTCGCGCTCGGCGTTATTGGCGCCGACCAGGCCGCCAAGACGTGGGTACTCCGGTCGATCGGTCCGGCCGACGAGCGCCACGTGATCGGGAGCATCCGGCTCGTCCTGCGTTTCAACCGGGGCGCGGCCTTCAGCGTTGGTAGCGGGACCGGGCTCACGGCATGGTTGGCGACTGCGCTCGTCATCTTCCTGGTGGGCTGGTGCATCCACTCGTGGCGCAAGCCGGTGGCGCTCCCGATGGCGACCATCCTCGGTTTCGTTGTCGGGGGCGCGGTCGGCAACCAGCTGGACCGACTCCTTCGCGGACCTGGCTGGAACCGAGGTTCGGTGGTCGACTTCGTCGATGTCGGGTTCTGGCCGGTCTGGAACCTTGCGGATGCTTCGCTGACGTGCGGCTGCGCGGCGTTCGTCGGCTACTCGCTTTGGCACGACCGCCGCAGCCGTGCTTCCGCAAATGCGGCCACTGATCCGAACGACGTCGGCGTGCCCGATGCTGTATCCAATGGTGGCGGGCAGGTTCTCCGATGATCGAAGAGCTCGTACCCGATGCTGTGCCTACTGGTGGCCGGCAGGTTCTCCGATGATCGAAGAGCTCGTACCCGATGCACTCGCCGGCGAACGCATCGACCGTGTCGTCGCCGTGATCGCGGCGGTCACCCGGGCAGAGGCGGCGTCGCTCGTGGACGATGGCCGCGTCACCGTCAATGCCATGGTCGTGCAGCATCGCAGCCGTCGCGTCGCACTCGACGATCGGATCGTTGTCGATGAGCGGGTCGTCGATGCCGCCGCGCTGCTCGAGGCCGACCCGGACGTCACCTTCACCGTCGTGTACGAAGACGCGGACCTTCTCGTGATCGACAAGCCAGCGGGGCTCGTGGTCCACCCTGGCGCGGGCAACCAGCACGGCACGCTCGTTCACGGGCTGTTGGCCCGCTATCCTGATCTGCGCGATCTTGCCGTGGATGAGAACGCCGTTCGCCCCGGGATCGTGCATCGTCTCGACAAGGGCACGTCCGGTTTGCTGATGGTCGGTCGCACCGTGCGGGCCGTCGAAGCGCTCATCGGGCAGCTCTCGTCGCGGGCCGTGTCGCGTCACTACCGCGCCCTCGCGTGGGGTCGTTTCGAGGCCACCAGCGGGCTCATCGACGCGCCGGTCGGGCGCAGCGATGCGGACCCGACCCGCATGGCGGTGACGGCCACGGGGCGCGAGGCCCGAACCCGCTACTCGGTGCTCGCCGCCTACCTGCAGCCCGATCCGACCACGCTCCTGGAATGCTGGCTCGAGACCGGGCGCACCCACCAGATCCGAGTGCATCTCTCGGCCATCGGCCATCCCGTGGTCGGCGACGGGCGCTACGGCGGTGCCCGAAACGCGGTGCATTCGCCCCGGCCGTGGCTGCACGCGCAGTCGCTGGCGTTCGCCCATCCGGTCACCGGCGAACCGATGGCGTTCCAGTCCGAGGTGCCCGACGATCTGATGGCGGTACTCGCCCGACTGCAGTGACGGCCCGTGTTCCGCATGTCGGAACAACCAGTTCGGAACAACCAGTTCAGCGCTCAGCGAGAGCCGGCGTCGGCCCATCGACGACGGCGCTGCGTCCATCGGCCTGAGCCGGGTCGGGCCCCTCCATCGGTGCGAGCTCCGGAAGGCCCTGGGCCCGCCGGACCATGCCGGCCAGTGAATGGCCCTCAAGGTGTGATCGCATCTGGTCGCCGACGGTGGCCCATACGGCCAAGAGCACACATTGACCTTCGTGGTCGCAGGCACCGTCCTTGTGTGGCTCGCCGAAGTCGCCGAGCGCGATAGGACCGTCGACCGCGCTGACGATCTCGGCCAGCGTGATGTGCTCGGTGTCGCGGGCCAGGACGTAGCCACCGCCGACCCCCCGCTTGGAGCGGACCAAGCCGGCGCCCTTCAGGGCAAGGAGGATCTGCTCCAGATAGGGCTGCGGAAGGCCCGTCCGCCCCGCGATGTCGCGCACGCTCTGCGGACCGAACTCGTTCGCGTGCAAGGCGAGCGACAGCAGGGCACGGCATGCGTAGTCGCCTCTCGTGCTCACTCGCATGACTTCCGACCTTACCGGGCCTGTCGCGCTTCCGCGGGCCCGCTCGCAGGGCGCGACGATGGCGGCGAACCGACCGGGTCGGCTTTGCGGTCGCGTTGATCTTCCGCCCACAACCGGCGCGGAGGTGGTTGCGGTTCGACCAGACTCCGTCGCCATGGTTGACGATACGAACGCAGCGGCGCCGGAAGTCGTAGTGGTTTCGGGCCCGGGATCGGAAGGTCCGGGCATCGACGGGCACGTGGCCCTCGGCCCCACTCCCGAGGAAGGCACGGTCTCGGAGCCGGGCAAGGTCATGCGCATCGGATCGATGATCAAACAGCTGCTGGAGGAGGTGCGTCAGGCACCCCTCGACGAACGCAGCCGGGCCCGCTTGCGTGAGATCTACGAGATCTCCGTGAAGGAGCTGGCCACCTCGCTGTCGCCCGACCTGCGTGACGAGCTCGAGAGCCTGGCCCTGCCCTTCGCCGACGACGAGGTGCCGAGCGACTCGGAGCTGCGTATCGCGCAGGCTCAGCTCGTCGGCTGGCTCGAAGGGCTGTTCCACGGAATCCAGGCGACGCTGTTCGCCCAGCAGATGGCGGCGCAGGCACAGCTGCAGCAGATGCGCCAGCTCCCGGCCGGTGCGTCGCGTCCCGTGGAGCACAGCATGCCCGGAGTAACGCCCAGCGGCACGTACCTCTAGCCGACTGCGAGGACCTTCGGACAGCGGCTCAGCATGCGACGAATCGAAGCGACAGCCGGCGTCCACACCCG
>JAYTFI010000745.1:0-3741 GCA_043734485.1 Acidimicrobiales bacterium
CCGCGGGGACAAGTCCGATCGCGACCCCGTCGCCGCTGGCGCGAGCTGAGGGGTTGCTCGGCCGTTGCGACCCTGCCCCGCCGAGCGTTCTGCCAGGGCGCTACAGTCCGGCCGTGCTCGGAGAACGTGACGGACACGCCTACGGCGACGACTTCGAAGACCTGGCGGCGTTCGTCCGGGAGTTCGGCAGTGTCACCGGCGAGCCTGCCGATGAGGTGCGACAGTCCCGATGCGACGGCTGTAGCGGCACCACATTCTGGATGGAATGCAGCGAAGAGGACGGCGTGGCCAAGCGCACGTGCACCGAATGCAAGGCCATCGTGTTCATCGGCGACAGCGCCGAGCTGTGGGAGGCCTCGGACACCGGCGACGCAAGCTGCCCCTGCGGGACCAAGACGTTCGAGATCGCCGTGGGCTTCTGCGTGAGCGCGTCGGGCGACGTCGACTGGGTGGTCGTCGGCGGCCGATGCACGGCGTGCAACCTGGTCGGCGTGTACGCGGACTGGGGCGTCGAGTACGTCCCGAGCAGCGCCCTCCTGCTTCAGGCCTGAGAGAGGTTACTCAGGCTGGTCCGGGTAGCCCGCGTAGGACTGCTTGAACACGCCCTGGTGCAGCAGCACTTCGGCCACGGCCCGGTCGCCGTCGAGAAACGTTGTGCGGGTCCAGTACGACTCCGTCCGGCGGCTCGCGCCGAGCGCCACGATCTCTCGTGCAAGCCGGTATTCGCGGTCGACCAGCACCGGACCGTCCAGCAGCCGCACCTCGAGGTCGATGAACAGGCCCATCGACGGCTGGCGTACCTTGAAGCCGGTTCCCCTGGAGGCGGAACCGCTCATCACGCTCAGCATCTCCAGGGGGACGACAGGACCGCCCCACGGTGTCTCCGCGCCGGGTTGGTGGTAGGCCATCGACTCGGTGATCGTCGCCAGCTTCCCCCGTAGCGTGAACGGGTAGAGATCACCCATGTGGTCGTCGAATCCCATGCGCACGACCTCCTCCGTAGCGCCACGCTGACCGACCGAGAGCTGGTCGAGGATGTGCAGATTCGCGGGCGGCGCAGCTGCAGCGGCCGCGACACGCACGCTGAGCTCGGTGTCGCCATGGTCCGGCCCGACGGACGCAGTGCCGCTCAGCACCGGCATGGCGTTGCCCTTCGCGGCCGAGATGCGGGCCATGGTGGCGCCCGGCCCGGTAAGGGTCGCCCGCGCCTGCACTTCCTCGCCCTCGATCACCATGTTGAGGAAATGCGAGCTGATGCATCCGTGCGTGAACCAGCGGTCACCCCACAGCGCCGCGCCGAACGGCTCGAACTGACTGAAGTGCGTCGGTCCCTCGATCGGCGCACCGGCGAGTCCGAGCTTGGCTGCGGCGTCGCCGTCGTGCACGCTCTTGTGGCCGTCGTAGGACTGGTCGTGGAGGAGCTGGGCCGGCAACCGCAGCGGCCCCACCAGCTCGATGGGCGTGGTCGAGAACAGATGGGTCGTCACGCCGGCGATGGTACTGGGGACGGCGGCAATTGACCCGGGCGGTGGCACGTCTGCCATGCTGCCGCCGTGACCGCCGTGACCGCCGCCACCACCGCCACCACCGCCGTACGTGTGCCGCTGGCGCCGACCAGGGTTCCGACGCCCGTGCTGTTCGTCAGCGTCGCCGCGTTCTGGGGCATGAACATTGTGGCCATGCGGGTCGCGGGCCGCTACGTCCCGCCCCTCACGACGGCGACCGCACGTTCGGTCTTCGGCGGCGCAGTCCTGCTGCTGATTGCCCGGCGAACCGGTGCGGACTGGCCCCGTGGGCGCACCGAATGGACGGGCATCGCCTGGATCGCGCTGCTGATGACCGGCTTGTCGACCGCCTGCTTGTTCCTGGCCGCTCGCAATGCGCCCGCCGGGCTGGTGTCGATCTTCTCCAACACGATGCCCTTGTTCGTCGCCCTCAGTGCCCCGATCCTGCTGTCCGAGAACGTCACCCGACGCGCTGCGCTCGGCCTGGGCGTTGGTCTCTGCGGAACGGTGATCGTGGCATGGCGGGCGATCGAGGGCGAGATCAAGGTGATTGGCGTGGTGTTCGGACTCCTCGGCGCGCTTACGGCCGCGCTCGGCAGCGTGATGTACAAGCGCCACTCCCTTCCCCGGCTTGACCGTCTCATGGTCGTGGCCGTGCAGCTGCTGCTGTCGTCGGTTCTACTGGGCGTGATGTCGATCCCCGACAACCGGTCGCACCTCACCTTCCCGTGGCAGTTCTTCGTTTCATTCGTGTACTTATCATTGCTCGGGCTCGCGTTGTCGTTCGTGTTCTGGTCAGAACTGCTGGGCCGGGGATCGGGGCTGCAGGCGAGTTCGGTGGCCTATCTCTCGACGGTGCTCGGCGTCATCTTCGGGGCGATCCTGCTGGGCGAGCGGCTGTCGTGGGCCGTGCTTCTCGGTGGGGTGATCGCGATCGTCGGCGTCGCCCTCGTGCAGAGTGGGCCGGGGTCGCGGACGACCCAAGGCGTCAGGACAGGCACGGCCGCGGCGGTCGAGACGGTCGAGTAGCTGGTCGCCGGCATTCAACCGCCGGCATTCAACCGCCGGCTCAGCCCAGGTTGCGTTGGAACAGCGCGTGCAGGCGCTCCCAGTGGCGTTCCGCGGCCGGCTTGTCGTAGACGGGCCGCTGTGGGAACGCAAAGCCGTGGTGCACACCGGCGTAGCGCTCCACCCGGGCGTTCGCGCCGACTGCGGCGAGGTGTTTCTCGAGTCCGTCGACCATCTCCGCCGGCGCGTAGTCGTCGAACTCGGCACAAGCGAAGTAGAGCTCGCCTTTGGCATCGGCCGCGAGGCCGGCCGGGGAGCCTTCACCGAAGAGGCGCACGCCATAGATCGACGCCGCGGCCTTGATGCGGTCGTGGAAATGGCAGGCAACGGCGAACGAGAACGGGCCGCTCATGCAGTAGCCCATGCATCCGACCCGTGAGGCGTCGGCCATCGGGTCGGCGTCGACGTGCGCGAACATCGCGTTCGTGTCCGAGATGACGAGGTCGTCGGTCAACGAGCCCATCAGCTCGAACATCCGTGCGCGTACTTCTTTCGGCTCGCCCGCCGTGTAGTCGAACTCACGCGTCGAGCGGTAGTAGAGGTTCGGGAGCACGACGTAATAGCCGGCCGAACCGAGCCGCCGGGCCATGTCGTGGAGCTCCTCACGCTTGCCGGGCGCGTCCATGTAGAAGAACACGACAGGGAACGGGCCACCCTCCTCGGGGTAGGTGATGAACGTGTTCATCGCGCCGTCTCTTGTGGCCAGGTCGAGGTGATGTTCGATCATCTGCAGACCATACCCGGGAACGGGCTGGCAATTTCATCAGAACTGATGCATCATTCGTGATGTGAATGGCATCGACCTCTTCCGCCTCGGGCGGCGGCTCATCAAGCTCGGGGTCGAGTCGCTTCCGCCGTCCGGTCGCGAGGCGCTGCCGAGCAGTTACGGCCTGGTGCTCACCGACGTCTTCGAGAATCCCGACAGCGCGATTAGCGAAATCACGGCGCGGACCGGGTTCCCGCAGAGCCACGTCTCCGCCGCCGTAGCGAAGATGCGCGATCGCGGCGTGCTGGTGACGACGGTCGATGCGAACGATCGGCGGAGAACGCTTGTGCGCCGCTCGCCGGAGCACGCGGCCGCGGCCGAACGCCTCGTCGCTCCGATCGAGCCGGCACTCTCTCGCGCGCTCGGTGAACGCGCCGAGCGTGAGCTGCTTGATGTCATCAC
>JAYTFI010000746.1:0-8124 GCA_043734485.1 Acidimicrobiales bacterium
TTCGACGATGACATGTACACATACTTTCGTTAGCTGAGCGCGTGCCTGGACGCGGGAGGGGGCAGAGGAAGCTTCGGGCCGAAGGCGTACAAGTACCAGCGCACGTACTTCGGCAGCCACTTCGCAAGCTTGAAGTTCGACACACCAAACGCACGGTCCAGCCAGATCGTCGGCAGCTCGGCCACGGGCTGGCGGTAGCGGCGGGCCTTGGCCACGAGCTCGAGGCCGACCTCGAACCCGGCATCGGATTCGATGCCCACAGCCCGCACGAACTCGGCGTTGTAGGCCTTGAACGAGTTCGTGGCGTCGTTCGTGCCAACCCGGGCGAACGTGTGCAGCGTGCGCCCGGCCAGGCGCGACAGCGTGCTCTTGAACCACGGCCCGCCCACCTGCTGGCCACCACGCATGTAGCGGCTCGCAGCGGCCACAACCACGCCACGCTCCACGAGGCGGGTAAGTGGATCGATTTGCGCAGGATCGTCGCATCCATCCGCCATCGTGACCACGACGACAGCTGCGGTCGCGTGGTCGATGCCGAAGCGGATCGCCTTCGCCGGGCCCCGCCCGTAGGTGTTCAACGTCGGCTTCACCCGGAGGTCACGCGCGGCGTATTCGGCCACGAAAGACGCGGTCGTGTCGTCGGGCGAGTCGTAGACGACCAGCACCTCGCATGGCAGCCGAACCGACTCGAAGATCCGATCGAGCGAGCCGATGATCGTGTCGCCCTCGTTGAAGACCGTCACCACGATCGACACTCGGGGGCCGTGCTGCAGGTGGTCGTGAGGGATCGGATCGGAGGCGCGACGGATGAAGTGGGTGGCGCTTCCGGGAGGGCCCGCCGGGTCGGAACTGTCGTCGGTTGGCCCGACTTCCCCTCGTTGCATGGTCACCGCGCCCTCCTTGGCCTGGTTGCGTTCCTGCCTATGACGGTGCACACTGCTCATCCGGTCGCCCCGTCAGCCCGTTCGACCGCGGGATAGGCCGAGATCGTTGCGACGACGGCGTCCCAACCCGGACCGGAGATACTAAGCGTCTCGGGAACCGGCCCGACGTCACCCACGACCCCGCTGACGAGCGCGTCGCCGGGCCCGGACGGGCCGGTGAGCGGGATCGGGGCACCGTACGACGATGCGATCAGCCGCCGTCGCTCGCCGCCGATCATGATCGTGTCCTCCCGGCTGGGCCGCAGGATCACCGTCCGGAGCCGTTCTGCGAACGAACGCTGCGGAATGCTCAGCGTCAGGGCGTAGATCAGCGTCCCCGGCGGCGCATCGGGCAGGTCGAGGGCCATCACCCGGCCGTTGGGTACCGAAAGCGATCTGAGCACCGTCGGCCGCCCGCAGCGGGACCGGTCGAGGCGATGGAGCAATGTCCACGTGCCGCGGGCATCAACCGGTCGGTACCGGCACGTGAGCTCGAGCAGCGAGCGTGGGGCTTCGGCGGCAACGAGTCTCCCGTCGATGCTGCGACCGGACTGGTAGAGCACATAGTTCGGGGCCCGTTTCGAGGCCAGGAAGGACGCGTCGATGCGGTCGAGACCTGGCGTGTAAGCGCTGTAGCGCTGGAGTACGGGCGGTTGCGACCAGCGCAGGCGGAAGCGCCAGATCATGCTCGTCTCGAGTGGAAGGACTGCGATGCTCGGCGACGGCGAGCCTGGGCTGCCGCTCGCCGGCCGCCTGGCAATCTCGGTGAGCAGCCCGGCGACGTCGGCGGACTCCGGGAATGCCGCAGACGCCTCCCGCAGCAAGTCGGTGCGGGCCCCCGGCCGGACCAGCAGTTCGACGGTTCCGAGGACGTCGCGGACGCGCGGCGCGGGGTCGAGGACGACCGTGACGGACTGGCCCATCTGGGCAACAGCCACAACGGCCGCGGTCCCAATCACCATGGCTTCCACAGTCCACTCGGATCGCCGCTGTGAGGCCGCAAGGTAAGGGACACAGAGCAGCCCGGCCATCCCGGTGAAGATGAACGTGTGACCCGAATCCTGGCGGGTGAACGAGGCCCGGAACACGACGGCGAGGACCGGCGCGAGTACGATCACCTCGGCCCACCACCTTGTCGGCCCGGAATTCCGCCACTGCGTCTGTCCGGCGTTGCGCCACCGGACGACCACGGCACCGACAACGACGACGGCCAGGGCAGCAACGATGATCCCGAACCGGTCGGAGTGGTTGTCGAGCCACATCGACTGCACGTAGCCCGAGCTCAGCGCCCATGAACGACGCCCGTACACCGGCAGGTCTCCCAGACGCTGGCCGGCGGCCAGCCAGAACCCGATCAACGCGACCAGGCCGAGGAACGGGCCGGCCATGAGAACACCGATGGCTGTTCGTCCCGCCGCCATGCGCCGGGTCAGCCCAGCAACCGCGATGAGATGGGCGAAGGCCAGGATTACGAGCGTGACGCCGACGCTGAACTTCGTGACGAGGCCGAGCGCGGCCAAGCACGACGCTTCGGCCTGCGATCGCCACAGCAGTTCACGCACCTTGCTGAGATCACCGTTCGCGTCCGCCGCCCGTACGCGTTCGCGGGCCGAGAACAGCCTCGCGAAGGCCGCTGCGATCAGCAGCTCCGCAGGCGCGTTCGTGGCCCCGACGAGCACCGCGAGGCCGATTACCATCGGCGTACCGAGCGCGCGCCGATCCGAACGGCGGGCCACCTCGGCGGCCGATCGGTAAAGCAGCGCAATCAGGCCGAGCCGATAGGCCACGGCCGTCGCGAACTGCCAGCCGTGCGTCGCCGATCCGGTGACCATGAAGCCGAGCGGTCCGTACGGGAATACGAGATCGTGACCCCAGCGCACACCCTGCGCATGGGCTTCGGCGATGGCGAGCACCCACGACATGTCGCTGCCGATGGTTGGTCGAGTGAGCATTGCCGGCCACGACATGACCAGCACCGCGAACGCGCCGATACCTCTGATCAGACCCGGCGATCTAGATGGATCAGTCGCACTGTGCTGCGATCCGCTGTGCTGCGATCCAACTGGCGTCATTGACGTGGTCAGACGCGCACGCCGCGTCCGGTCACGCCCCAGATGTCCACGATTGGCACGTCGGTCTGAAGGTCGCGGTAGGCGCCATGCGGCGCGCCGATCACCACGACATCTGACTGGGCGAGAAGGTCATCCTGCGAGATCAGTGCCGGGTCGACGGTGACATACGGGTCGGCACAGACGACGTGTGCGGCTTTGAAGCGCAGGATGCGGCGCAGCTTGTAGGAGAGGCTCGAGCGGATGTCGTCCGACTCCGCCTTGAACGCCATGCCGAGAATACCTACGGTCAGGTCGCCGAGATTTGGATACTGCTTTTCGATCTGGGACACGACATAGAGGGGCATTCCCTCATTGACAAGCATGGCTGAATGACCAAGCAGAAATTTGTTGTCGTTGAAGGCAGCGAGCTGCATGGTGTCCTTGAAAAGACATGGTCCAGCAGCAAATCCTGCTCTTGGAATATCGGAAGCTCTTGGATAATCAAAGGCCAGGGCCGAGCGAATTCGCTCGAAGTCGAGGCCGAAGTCGTTCGCCATCATGTAAAGCTGGTTCGATGCCGCGAACTTGATGTAGCGCCATGTGTTGGTGAACAGCTTCGCCAGCTCAGCCTCTTCGGGCTCGAGATGGACGGTCTGCGCCGTGAGGTTCGAGAACAGCTTGTCGGCCCTCGCCAGCACTGGCGCTGATCGGCCCGAGACGATCTGCGGCAGCGTGAACAGTTCGGTCATCGCCTTGCCCTCGGCGATGCGCTCCGGGCAGAACGTCACATCCACGGCGACGCCGGCACTCAAGAGCTCACGCTCGACGAGCGCAGTGACCCCGGGGAACACGGTCGAGCGCAGAACGAGGAGCTGCCCTGGCCGGAGGTGGGGGACGAGTGCGCCCACCGCATCCGGAACGGCCCGTGCATCCGGATTGAGGTGCTCGTCGACGGGTGTGCCGATCACCACGACGACATGCTCGGCCTCGCTGATCACCGAAGGATCACTCGACGCCCGGAGGGTGCCGTTTCCGATGACGCGGGCCAGCACGGGCGGTGCATCAGGCTCATCGAAGGGCATGGTGGCGCTGTTGACGAGGGCCACCGACGCGTCGTTGATGTCATAGACGACGGTCCGCATGCCCCGGTCGGCGAAGGCGATTCCGAGCGGCAGACCTACATGGCCGCAGCCACCGACTACGACGACGTCGAGTGAGAACGGCATGCACGCACGCTACCTGCGGCGGCAACGCCCCCGGAGGACGGCCGCCCCCGTGTCGCTCCGGTGTCGCTACGGGGTGACGAGGATCTTGGCGTGACGCTCCGGGTTGCCGAGGTCGAGGAACGCCTGGGCGACGCCGTCGAGGCCGACTCGACCGGTGATCAGCGGAGCGCCATCGATGCGTCCCTCGGCGAGGTGGGCAAGGGTGGCGGCAAATTCGTCGGCGGTGTAGCCGAGCACGAACTGGAGTTGCAGTTCCTTGTTGATACCGAAGATCGGTTGGATGGTGTCGGCCTCCATACAGACCCCCACGACGGTGATGCGCGACCCGCGTGGCGCACGCTTCATGAGCTCATTGAGGATCCCCGGCACCCCGATGGCGTCGAATTGGACAAGCAGCGCGACCGCGCCCAGACCGCCGCCCTTCCAGCCAGTGGTCCGCACCCAGGCGTCGAGGGGAAGCTCGGCGGCAGGATCAACGACCTCGGTGGCACCCATGGTCGTGGCCAGAGCCCGGCGGGCGGGCGAGAAGTCGGACGCAATGATGACGCCGATCCCGGCGAGACGGAGGGCGGCGATCACCGCGAGTCCGACCGGGCCGCAGCCGTGGACGATGGCGCCCTCACCCGGGACGATCCCCGACTTCGCCACGGCGTGGAGACCGACCGCCATCGGTTCGGTCAGCGCCGCGTGATCCGCAGGCAGGCCATTGGGAACCTTGAGCAGCAGAGGTCCGCTGAGTGCCATGCGCTCGCCGTAGCCACCGGCGTGCTCGTTCGAGTAACCGATCCCTTTCACCGTGTCCGCGGTCGGGGGGAAGCCCTCGAAGAGGATGGGCATCGAGACGACGAGATCACCGGGAACGGCCGAGGTCATGGCATCGGGGCCGAGCTCGAGCACCTCGGCCGCGAACTCGTGCCCCATGACCACATCACGGTCGAGGTCGAGACGGAAGATTCCACCGGCCTCCTTCGACAGCGCCACCATGCGGTGCGCGTGCTTCATGAAGTGCAGGTCGGACCCACAGATCCCGCAGGCAACGGTCCGCACGAGCACCTGCCCTGCCCGGAGAACGGGTTCGGGAACCTCGTCAACGACGAGCGCCCCCTGACGCATCACGACGGCACGCATAGCGCCGAACCTAACGGTGGACCGACTTCGGCCGGAAATCGACATCCGCCCGGCGAATTGCCGTGCGGGGAAGCCGTCCCCTGACCTACCGAAGCAGCTTCGGCACGCGGTCTCAGACGGCTTCCCGGGCCATGACCGAGCGGCGCTCGACTTCGCTCAACCCGCCCCAGATGCCGTGCGGCTCCCGGATGCGGATCGCGTAGTCGAGACAGTCGAGGCGAACGGAACATTGTGCACAGATGTTCTTCGCGCTCACCTCCCGGTACTCCTTCTCGTCCTTCCGTTCGAAATGCGACGGTGGAAAGAACATCGCGGACTGCGGGCCCCGACAGGCGGCTCGCTGCTGCCACGTCTCTACTGCAAGAACTCCCATGTGGGCCTCCCCCAAGAAGTCTGTAACCCGCACGTTACAGAACGTGTGACCAAGAACACAAGACCAGATGTGTCTGACGTCACAAGCCGACGGTAGCCCAACGCATCCCGGCCCCGTCAATAGCCCGTCATAGAAATCTCACCGGGCCCAGGCGCTATGGGCACACGCGCCGTCCGAGGCCAGGTGGCCCCGAGGTTCAATGTCCGGCGTCCTTCGCCCCACCTTCGAGCGGCTCGACCTCGAGCAGAAGCCCGTCGATCGCGATCACCCGGATCGCTCCTCCCGCCAGGATGGGCGTGGCCCGGTTCGTCCGTGCCCGCCACGGCGCTCCCTTCACGATCACCACGCCCTCGGGCGAGATTGCCTCGCGGGCCTCGCCGAGCTCGCCGATCATCGCTTCGCGCCCGATGGTCGGCGTGGCGAAGCGGGTGCGGACCATCGACGGCATCCCGTTGACCATGAACAGCACGACCATCACCGTGACGGCGGCGATCCAGTAGATCGGCACGTGGGTGTCTTCGGCATAGAGCGTCAGCGAACCGGCCACGAGCGACACCGTGCCGACGCCGGTCCAAAATCGGGGAGTGCCGGCCTGCACGTCCACCGCGTACCCGAACATCGACAGCAGCAGGAGGGCGAGTCCGAGGGGTCTCGTCGGAAGGTTGCCGAACCCCGACGCGGCCAGGGCGAACGCGAGAAGCCCGACACCGGCCGCCACGCCCACGCCGCCGGTGAAGAAC
This sequence comes from Acidimicrobiales bacterium, assembly GCA_043734485.1. GTDB lineage: Bacteria > Actinomycetota > Acidimicrobiia > Acidimicrobiales > JANYDT01 > JAYUDQ01. Next base: position 6,442 of record JAYTFI010000746.1, read on the forward strand.
TCGAACACGAACAGTGAGAGCCCGACGACGAACAGGAAGTAGGCGATCGACGGATTCGTGGCGGTGTGCAGCAAGCGGGGCACCAGGCCGAGCTTGGCGAAGCGGACGCCGTAGGGCTTCGGGTGAACCTTGCCGTCGGCACCCTTCACGTCTTCGGCAGTGTCGAGCCGGCGGCCGTGGACGGTCCGCCCGTCGAGCAGCCCGACGAACTGCACGAGCACCGGCGCATCGATCTGCGCCACCTTCGCCTTGAGGGCCGCATCCCAGGCGTAGGTCCGTCCGACGAGGCGATCGTCGCCCCCGACCGCGGCTGGGGCGTCGCCGATGTGCGTGCCCCGAGCCACTCCGACGACTGAGGCGGCCGTGACCAGCCGGGCGGCACCACCCTTGGCCCTCGCCTTGTACCCGCCTACCCAAACGGTGATGGACACCCGACGTTCGTCTCGGATGGCCTTGACGAGTGCTTCGAGCTGCGCCTTCGGAAGCAAAGACCCCGGTGAGTTGAGCTGGAGCACGAGCGCCTCGGCCTCGTGGCCGACCGCGTCCTCGATCGAGCGGAGGATGAAGTCGCGCATGACCGGATCGACGTAGCCGCTGACATCGATGACATCGACGAAGCCCTTCGTCGACGTTGATCCGCGGTCGTTCGAACGGCCCGAACCGGCAGCCGTGGTCTCCGCCGAAGTTGCCGGGACAACCGTCGTCACGGAATTGGCCGCCGACGCGCCGCTGATCACCGCGGACAACGACCAGCCGACGAGGCCGACAAGTGCGACCGCGCGCAATGCCCGGCGGGGAGGGAGTCGGTCGGAAGGGCGGAAGGAAGTCGGGAGGAACACGATCGGGGTCGCTCGATTTCTGGGTACCGTGGGCCTTCAACGGTACTGGCAGGCGCAGGTGTACCTCCGCCACGCTCCGCCGCAATGGACAGCAATGTGCCGCAGGAAGACGGTCGGGAGGAATCGAGTGGAACCCGCGGCCTTCGTGCAGACCTCGAAGCTCGTCATCGTGGCTGGCAAGGGTGGCGTCGGGAAGACGACCGTCGCGGCCGCGCTCGGCCGTATGGCCGCCGACCTCGGCTGCCGCGTACTGATCATCGACGTCGACGGGGCGCGCGGCATCGCCACCGCCTTCGACCACGACGACCTCGGGTACGACGATCTTCAGCTGAGCCCTGCCGATCCCGATACCGGTCGGGCCGATATCACGGGGCGTCGCCTCACCCCCGACGACGCGCTCATCGAATACCTCGCGGACCACGGGATGAAGCGCCTGGCCGGACGGCTCGTCTCGACTGGGGCGCTGGACGTGATCGCGACCGCCACGCCCGGGATCAAGGACATCCTCATCCTCGGCAAGGTCAAACAGATCGTGGCGAACGGCGACTACGACCTGGTCGTGCTCGACACCCCGGCCAGCGGCCACGCCATCACGTTCCTGCGCAGCGCACGCGGCCTCGTCGACGCAGTCAGGGCCGGACCCATCCGCCGGCAGGCCGAGGAGGTCCTCGAGCTCCTCACCGACCCACGACGCTGCCAGGTGCTGCTCGTGACCTTGGCCGAGGAGACCCCGGTGAACGAAGTCATCGAAACTGCGTTCCTGCTGGAGGATCGGGTCGGGGTCGCGCTCGGACCGGTCGTCGTCAACGCCGTGATCGACGCCGTGCCCGAAACGCCAGAGCCG
>JAYTFI010000747.1:0-2759 GCA_043734485.1 Acidimicrobiales bacterium
CGAGTTGAAAGCCGAACTCCCCGTGCATCAACACGGCTTCCCGAACGCCGTCTCCCGCATCCTCGATGAGGCACTCGCCTGGCGTGACGCCGAACGGCCCACTGCCGAGCAGGCCGACGCCGCCGTCGAGCTACACGACCGGCTCCTCACGATCTGCCACGACCCGATCAACGGCAAGCAAAACCAGACCTTCGCCCGGCACCTGATCCGTGAAGCCGACGCCATCTTCACGTTCCTCACCCACGGCACCGACGCGGCGAACTGGCGGGCCGAGCAAGCAATCAGGCCAGCCGTCGTCAACCGGAAGACGTACGGCGGCAACCGGACCGAGAACGGCGCCCAGACACAATCCGTGATCACCAGCTTGCTCGTCACCGCCCGACAACAAGGCCACGACGCCATCGAACGCCTCCTCGACCTCGCCCGCGCACCCGCACCAGCACTCGCATTCCCCATTCACTAAAACCCCCGGCGACCCGAAACCCATACACCCCAAACTCAGACAACCGCGCCCGGTAAACAACTACCCTGGTGGGTAGAAGCAGCCGAGGCCGACGCGCGCCCGGGTGGACTGATCCAGTCGATCTCGGTGGGCCAGCAGTGATGCTCGGAACATTCGTCGAGCTCGACCCTCCACGGCGGGCCTCGTGTTCAGGTTCGGCTGGGAGCAGGCACCCCGGCCGGGCCGCACTCGCCGGGTTCGACGATCGTCGAGGTGCAGATCGGCGGCGACGTCTACCGGGATCCGTCTCACGCTGCGCCCACCGGCCTGCCCGCCCGCCAGCACGCCAGCCACGTGCGGGGCTGGATCCACTTCTTGCCCGACTATGCCAGATCGGCCCGCAATCATGAGTGTCAACGTGGAAGTCGAAACGATCATCAACCGCCCCCTCGCGGTCGTCGCCGCTTACGCCGGCGACCCGTCGAACGCGCCGCACTGGTACCGGCGCATCGACAGCGCCGACTGGTTGACAGATCCCCCGGCACGTATCGGCTCGCAGATCACGTTCCGGGCGAGATTCCTCGGCAAAGCGCTCGTCTACACCTACGCGATCAGCGAACTGACGCCCGAGACATCACTCACGATGCGCACCGCCCAAGGCCCGTTCCCGATGGAGACGACCTACACCTGGACCGCGGTCGCGGAAATGCGACGCGAATGACGTTGCGCAACCAAGGCGAACCGACAGGCTTCTCGAAGCTCACCAGACCGCTGATATCCATCGCGATGAAGCGAGCCATGACCCAAGACCTCCACCAGCTCAGGGCCATCCTCGAGATTCGTCCAGACCATGATGGCGGCTAGCAGTCGGCTAGCAGGGTTGGGTCGGCCAGCGGCTCAGTGTGTGCGTGCAAGCGCCGGACGGCGCCAAGTTCGCGGGCAGATCGCCGAATGACCGCCCAATAGTGGACTGCATTGGCGACATGTCCGTGACCGCACCATCGGCAAGGACGCCCGCCCGGTCGTACAGCGACGCAAGGACGGTCTCAGCAATTTCGATCCGGGCGCGCTGATCGGCGGCGGATCGACTGGCGGCTCGTCAACGCGCGGGCGGGACACGCTGTGATCGAGCAACGCCGACCTGTCCGCGGCTGATGGCCGTCAGAGTTCCCGTAACGCTGGCGGCATAACGATCGAAGGGACCGTCGCGCGGCGCCTATCAGCGCGGCTCGCTTGCTGCGACGAGCGCTACGGCGCTTATGGTCGCTGAGTGCGCGGGTCGGCCGGGGTAGCCGGTCGCGACGAGCATTCGTGCCCATGCTGCGCGGCTCCCGGTGACGTGGACCTCGTTGCTGGCGCGGCCGTGGTCCCATGTTGTTGCTCCTTCGACCCAGCGGTACATGAACTGTCGGGTCGTGCGCACTGTCACGGCGGGCTTCTTCGCGCGGCCGACCGCGACGGTCAGTTCTGTTCCGTTGATTGACAGGGCGTAGACGTCGCGATCAACGCGCCACTCGTAGGTCTCGGAAAGGTTCATGTCGTCGGCGACCGCGTAGGAGATGTCGTACACGGCGGGGGCGGCCCCCGCGCCGCCGGTTTGGACGGGTAAGAGCGCGTCGATCGCCCATCGACGAAACGCGGCGAGCGCGGGACCGAGGTCTCGGCCGCGCCCGGTGAGGACATACGCGACGCCTTCGCCGACGGCGCCGGGTCGACGTTCGACAAGCCCGTGCGTTTCGAGGTGACGCAGGCGTTCCGCGAGGACGTTCGACCCGATCCCGGGCAGCTTGGAGCGCAGCTCGCTGTAGCGGAGCGACCGGTGGAGCAGTTCCTGAATGATCACGAGGGTCCAGCGTTCGCCGACGATGTCGAGCCCGACCGCTAGCGAGCAGAAGCGTTCGTACCCGGCGCGTTTCATAACCTCCATCCTACGGTAAACCGCTTCCAATATTGTGGTATTGATTCCGTACTACAGTCCGAAGACGAACGTCGACGAGCAAGGACCCACGTGACAACCATCAACAACGCCATCGAGATCAAGGCCACACCCGAACAGGTGTGGGCGGTGCTCGCCGATCTTGATCGGCTCGCGGAGTATGACCCTGTCGTCACCGAATCCGTGGTGATCGGTGAATCGCGTGAAGGAGTCGGTGCCCGTCGACGGTGCGATGCCCGCCAAGGCCGGTTCTTCGTCGAGGATGTCACGACATGGGAACCACCATCGCAGTTGCAGTTCACGATCGTCGAGTGCAACCTCCCGACCCGCAACCTCACACACACGTACACGCTCGAACCGACGACAACCGGAACCCGTGTG